>CBDVBK010000074.1:0-13751 GCA_965372215.1 uncultured bacterium
GAATCTTCTTGAGCGTAATTACAGCGCGTACTGCCGGTTTCTGCTGGGGCGTCCGCAGAGCTGTTGATCTGGTCCTTTCTGAACTCAAGAAGGGTAACGGACCATATGCCGTATACGGTGAACTTGTACACAATCCGCAGGTACTGAAGGCTCTGGAAGATAAGGGTGTAGGCATTTGCAGCGATCCTGAGGAAATGCGGGAAGGTACGCTTTTCCTCAGAACTCACGGAATCACTGTTGAGGAAAAAAAAATGGTTTCCAGCCTTCCACTGCATTTGAAAGATCTGACATGTCCGCGAGTCAGCAGAGCCCTGATGATTGCCCGAAAAAAAAGTGATGAAGGATACGATGTTCTCATACTTGGGGATCCTGTTCATCAGGAAGTAATATCGATCCTCTCTTACGGGGGATGCTCAGCCAGGGTAATATCCGGTCCGTCTGATGTGGAAATGCTGCCGGAACTATCAAAGCCGTTCCTGCTTTCACAGACAACACAGAATACTCAAACGTACGAAGAAACAAAAGAAGCCCTCCTGAACAGGTTTCCCGATCTCGAACATGCCTGTACGATTTGCGATTCAACAAGCATGAGACAGGGAGAACTCAGAGATCTGTGCGATGGTGTGGACTGTGTGGTTGTCGTAGGTGGAAGAAACAGCGCGAATACTGCCAGACTTGCCGAAATCGCCCGTGAGGAGGGACTTCCATCATTCATTGTCGAAACGCATGAAGAACTTGATGTAGAATCGCTGGTCCGTTACGATGACATTCTTCTAACAGCGGGTGCATCTACTCCCAGCTGGAGTATTCGAAAAGTTCGGGAACAAATTCTTGAGATTCAGGGGAACAGACTGAGATCGGGGAAATTCAGAGAGCTGCTTCAAACTCTGGTTTTCGGGAATTTTCATATTCTCCCCATCACATTTGCGATGGGAATTGCCAGCTCAATCATTCTCGGTGGTATCGGGTGGCTGAAACCGGTTATCGCTACTTCTCTTTTTCTTTTCGCAGTTCATACGGTGACTTCCGTTCTGGAGTCCGGATATTCGCATCCATCCGGTCTGCGGAGACAGGAGTTTATCAGAAAGCATCGATATTCTCTTAGTATCTGTGCTTTAACCGCTTTTTCAGGATCACTGGGGATATCTCTCTTCTTGAATCCTGTCTGGCCATGTGTGCTGGGGTTAATGCTTCTTGCATTTATTGCCTATTCTATTCCGCTTGTCAGGAAAAATTACCCGTTCCGAGGACTGAGAGCTATTCCCGGTTCCAGGGATATCATATTCGCCGGGGCCTGGTCATTCCTGCTTGCCTTACTTCCAGGATTCATTTCAGCAGGTTTCAAAATTAATCCCGGTTCTATTCTATGGGCAGGTACATTGTTCTTTCTTTTCCTGGACAGGTGCCTGCTTGCTGATCTAGTGGATATGCAGGGTGATGCTCTTATGGGAATAGATACCATTCCCATCCATGCGGGAAGAGAAAAGAGCGTCATTCTTTTCTGGTTCTGTTTCATTCTGGCTGTTATTCTGCCTGTATCCGGTATTGCTGTCCGGTATCTTCCTGTTCATGCTTCTGCCATCGCGGGTGGTCTTGTTACTCTTGCGGTCGGGTATTTCTATCTCGGCAGAACTCCTTTTCCATCGGAGTTTTCCAAAAGGATTATTGCGGACGGAAGTCTGTTTATCGCGGGGCTCTCTCCAATACTCGTGTACTATATCGGAGAGGTATTATGAGGAGAATGTATGATTCAGGGAAAATTTGTTTCTTCATTTCATTGATGTTGGCGATTCTGATAGTTCTGTCATGCTCAAAAACTGATGTATCTCTGCACGATCAGGAAACGGTTGGCAGCAGTATTCCGGAATGGCAGCAGCTTATTGTATCCGGCAGTATTGTGAATCTGAGAGCGGGACCAGGAACTGAATATGCCGCTCTTGGACAGGTCGAAAGTGGTGACACTCTTCAGATTACAGGAGGACTTGATGACTGGTTCAGGGTGTATGTTCCAAGCCTGTCACTTTTTGCATGGATATATGGACCATTGACTTCCGGGGCGGAGCTTCCTCATTAATAGTTCGGATTCGGATTTGCATGACCTTTTCAAGATTACTGGAGGATCATAATGATTGATAGATATGTAATCCCCGAGATGGAGGATATTTGGACTGCTGAATCCAGGTATGCAAGATGGTTGAGAATAGAGATACTCGCCGTAGAGGCAAGGGCAGAAGCCGGGTTGGTTCCAGCTTCAGATCTGAAGAAAATCAGAGAAAACGCCTCGTTCGATGCAAACAGAGTCGAAGAAATCGAGAAAGTTGTCAGACATGATGTAATTGCTTTTCTTACAAGTGTATCAGAGAGTCTTGGTTCAGAAGCAAGACATATTCACTACGGTATGACTTCCAGCGATATTCTTGACACATGCCTTGCTACCCAGATAAAGGATTCAGGGAAGATGATTCTGGATGAGCTTGACAGTTTTGGTACCGCTCTTGCCGCTCTGGTCAGCAGAACCAGGGGGATGCTCTGCATAGGCAGAAGTCACGGAATGTATGCTGAACCGACAACAGTGGGCTTGAAGTTCGCCGGGTACTACAGCGAATATCTGAGGTGCAGAGGTCGATTGATAACTGGTCTTGAATCAGCATGCGTGGGGAAATTGTCCGGAGCAGTAGGAACTTATGCGCATCTGGATCCATCGGTTGAGGAATACGTCTGCAGCAGACTCGGAATCGGAATTGAAACTGTTTCAACCCAGGTTGTTGCAAGAGACAGGCACGCAGATTTCATATATGCGCTTGCTTCCATAGGAAGTCTGCTTGAGAGATTCGGAACGGAAATAAGGCATCTGCAGCGAACCGAAGTCGGTGAAGTCGAGGAGTCCTTCGGTAAAGGACAGAAAGGTTCAAGCGCAATGCCTCACAAAAGGAATCCGATTATCAGTGAAAGACTCTGCGGGCTTGCCCGCCTGCTGAGGAGTTATCTGATTCCATCCCTTGAGAACACCGTTCTATGGCACGAAAGAGATATAAGCCATTCATCCGTTGAACGTTTCATTTTTCCGGATTCCTGCGGAGTAGCCCTCTATGCGCTTTCCAGGGCAGTGAAACTTGCGCTGAACCTGAGGATATTTCCAGATGCCATTAGAAGTAATATTGAGAAGGCCGGGGACAGATTCCATTCTCAGACAATTCTTCTTGCCCTGATTGATAAAGGATTTTCAAGAGAAAGCGCCTATAAGATGGTTCAGCGTGTTGCCATGGAGGCTATGGAACAGGGGAAAGGGTTCATCGATATGGTAAGACAGGACCAGGAGTTAAAAGGAATTCTATCCGGTAATGAAATCTCTGAGAGATGTGCACTTGAGTATCACCTTAGAAATGAGGATAATACACTTGGAAGGCTCGGTCTTTTACCAGCAGATGAATGATTAATTGGGAGGGTGATATAAATGTTGATTGGATTTCTTTTCGGGGGTTTCACGGGGGCATTGTTGTTATGGTTGATTATGAGCGTGAGAAGCAGGAAAATGGTAACCGGTAACGAGGAACGGGTCAGTTCGCTCAAGAATGATATCACGGCTCTTCGTTATGACAAGCAGGAAGCTGATGCCAGGCATACCAGATACGATCTTGAGATAAAGAAACACCGTGATATTGCAGTACTGTTTCCTGAACTTGTAAAACAGGTGCTTGCGGCCAGAACTCCGGATGAGCTTGCTAAACTTCTTGCCAGAGCCATGCACAGACTTACAGGATGTGATCGTATTGCGGTATTCCTGGCTGATGTCAGAGGAGGTAAACTCGGGCTTGTGCATACCGAAGGACTCGGAGAGATTCTAAAACAGCCACTCGTAGTCAATGTTGGTGACGGACATGTGGGATTCACAGCAGAGACCGGGCTGGTTTTTGAAAAGAAAAACCTTGAGAAAGAAAGTGAACTTACGAAAAAGCGGCTTGAGAGAACCGCGATTCCGAATTTCCTGCCCGATCTTGCTGCGCCCATGGTGTGTCAGGGTGTGCTGTATGGAGTAATATGCCTGGTTGATATTCCGATAGAATCAACACTTCCCAGGGAAAGACTGGTTGCGATTGCCGCTGTTGGAGCGGCTGCCTTAGAGGGTATTCGACTTCTTGGAAGGTTTGAATCCGCTGCCGATATGGATCCTGACACAGGTCTTCCGGGTAAGGGAAGATTCAAACCGATTCTTACTCAAGAGCTTGAGAGAGTCAGAAGATTTGACAGCCCTCTGGCTGTAGTAGAACTCATAATTGAACGTGGCGCTATTGATGACAGGTTTCGTGCCAGAGAGTTTATGTCCATTGCCGCCAATCATCTCAAAGCGACTATGCGGAACATCGATGCAGGATTGAGAACAGGTGTTGATAAAATTGTCATTCTATTACCCGGTACAGGCCTCGAAGGTATGGAAAATGTTATGCAGCGTCTGCTTGATGATCTTCCAAAACTGGAGAATGATTCCGGAGACAGCTTAGGTAACGTTCGGATAAGATATCTTATAGTAGAATCAGGCAACAGTGATAACGTTGAGGGTGTATTAAGCAACCTTGAGCAGAAGGCTTTCATCTCGTCGATCGGTAAATGATCGTCCATTGTCTGTTAACTTATATCGTTCGGCATATGTGGATTACTGCATATTCCATATTAATCAACTGAAAGGCATCGATGGATCTCAGAGATAAGCTTAAGAAGGTTATCAGAGAACGCAATCTTGCGATGACACTCCCGGAAGCAGAGAAACTGGCCGGTTATGTTGGTCGAATGCCGACACCTCTGGAACTCCACCTGTTCGATACGATGTGGAGTGAACATTGCTCCTATAAAAGCTCGAAATCTGTTTTGATGCAGCTGCCGACTAAGGCTTCCAATGTAGTTGTGGGTCCCGGAGAAGATGCCGGAATCGTACGATTCTGTACTTTTAATTCCGTTGAATGGGATCTGGTTGTTGCTCACGAAAGTCACAACCATCCTTCTCAGGTTCTTCCTGTGGAGGGCGCTGCTACCGGAATAGGCGGGATTGTGCGAGATGTTTACTGTATGGGAGCGAAGGTTACCGGATCACTTGACCTTCTCCGTTTTGGAGATCCTACCGGTGCTTCCGGTGAGGGAGTAAGGGCGATCTGCCGTGGAGTGGTTGAGGGCATATGGAAATACGGGAACGCGCTTGGTGTTCCAAATCTTGGCGGCGATACCCGATTTCATGAAGGCTACGATGATAACTGTCTTGTAAATGTGGTTGCTCTCGGGTTTGTCAGACACGACAGGATTGCGCACAGCTTCGTTCCGGAGGAAGCTCACAGGGAACAGTATGTACTGATTCTTGCGGGAAAGCCTACGGATGATACGGGATTCGGAGGAGCCACTTTCGCTTCAGCTGATCTGTCGGATTCAACAGAGAAGGGCGCGGTCCAGGTTGCTGATCCTTTCCTCAAGAGAGTACTTTCCGAGGCAAACAGGATGGTTCTGGATATGCTTTTCGAGAAAGAAATCCCATTTGGATTCAAGGATCTTGGTGCTGGAGGAATTGCCTGTGTGACCAGTGAGCTTGCGGCTCACGGCGGACTTGGAATTCATGTGGACCTGGATGAAGTCCTCATCTCAATTCAAGGGCTTCCGCCTGAAGTGATTGCCTGCGCTGAAACACAGGAAAGATACGGACTTGCCGTTCCAGAGAGTATTGCTCAGGAAGTTCTTGAAATTTATAATATCAGCTTTGAATTACCCCGTCTGTTTCCAGGCGGTGGAGCCTCTGTAATAGGCAGGCTCACAGAAGACCCTGTTTACAGAGTTGTTCACAGGGGTATTGAAGTCGCCTTAGCCCCTGTTCATTGTATCACCGAGGGTATTGTTTATGACAGGGAATGGAAACCATCCCCGGTCCCCTTGACAGAACCTGACAGTCGCCCTGTTGATCCTCCTTCCGATCTGAAGAAGATGTTGCTTTCGCATGATGGAGCAAGCAGAGCTCCCATATGGAGTTATTACGACAGCGAAGTACAGGGGACAACTCATTTAAGACCCGGAGAAGCTGATGCCTGTGTGACTGTTCCGATTAAGGGATGCAAAGCGGGGCTTGCGGTTTCAGGTGATGGGAATCCCTGGTTCGGTCAGCTTGAACCGTTTCTTGCGGGAGCACATGCTGTCGGTGAAGCGGTCAGGAATGTTGTGGCGACAGGCGCTGTTCCGATTGCCGCTACTGATTGCCTGAATTACGGCAATCCGGAAAAACTGGACGTGTTCTGGCAATTCCGCAGGGGAGTTGAAGGAATCACTCATGCCTGCATGAATCTCGGACTGGAAAGTGAAGGTAAACACCCGCTTCCCATAGTATCCGGAAATGTAAGTTTTTACAATCAGTCATCATCGGGCGGATCGATTCCACCCTCTCCGATTGTGGCGGTTTTCGGAAGGATAGACGATTTCACCAGAGCGACGGACCTGTCACTGAAAACTCCGGGAAATATTATTGTACTGATCGGCCCGAGAGAGGATGAATTTGGCGGGAGTCTTTACTATCGTTCATGTCTCGGACATTCTGGCGGAAAAGTTCCCCTTTTCCGTGGAGATCTCGAGTACGGGATGGCGAAATTTGTGCTCGATTGCGCAGAGGCTGGAATATCACAGTCAGTTCACGATATATCTGAAGGCGGTCTTGCCCTGGCAGCAGCCGAAATGGCGCTGGCCACGAGAAAGGATGCCAGGAGGGGTGTGATTATTGATAGAGGTTTCACAGACCCCGTCTTCCTCTATTCAGAAACTCCCGGATATCTCATAGAAATGTCACCTGAGGATTGGGAAGGCATCTCTGCTAAACCGGATTTCGCCGCAGCGATTGGAAAGGTAACAGGTGATTTCTCGATCTCCTCCGATATCTGGAAGCTGAATCTTTCAGATGTACTGGAGGAGTACAGTACTCTGCTGAACAGGATTATCTGGAGAGAGGAGCTGTCAGAATGAAAAACAGACCTCTTGTAGCTGTTCTGCAGTTTCCAGGATCGAACTGTGAGTATGAAACCGCTTCAGCTGTGCGGGAAACGGGAATGGATGGTGCGATATTCCGCTGGAATCAGTGGAAAGAGCTTTCGGATTCAGCCCCCGATGCGTTCATTCTGCCAGGCGGATTCTCTTTCCAGGACAGAGTAAGAGCTGGAGCTGTCGCAGCGAAAGAAGAGATCATGGATCTGGTTTTCAATGGAGCACAGTCCGGAAAACCGGTTCTGGGCATATGTAACGGTGCGCAGATACTTGTCGAGAGCGGTCTGGTACCTGGATGGGAATGCGGAAGAATAGAGTCAGCCCTGGCTGCCAACCATATTCACGGTCGCAGCGGTTACCTGAGCAGATGGGTATTTCTCCGGACGGGGGAAAGAGCACTGAGGGTTTCTCCATGGTTGGGAATGATCGGGAGCAGCGCCATTCCTGTTCCGATTGCGCACGCTGAGGGAAGATTTGTCTTCTCGGAGAATGACAATCATCGAGTAAGCGAATGTATGGCGCTTGCATATTGTGATGAAAACGGAGTTGAAACCGCTGATTACCCTGTGAATCCCAACGGTTCATTCATGAATCTTGCGGGAATTATGAATAGGGAAGGTAATGTCCTTGCCATGATGCCGCACCCGGAGAGAGCGTTCTGGATGTGGCAGATTCCACCGTGGGTGCCGGGAGCATGGGGTGACCGGAGGGCCTCCCTGAATCATGATCCTGCGCTTGATGCCGCGAAAGGGCCGGGAGCACTGTTCTTCAGAAGCCTTGCGGATTATTTCGGGCTCATATCCAGGGAGGATGTATGACAGACGTATCGATAGCAGTCAGACTGAAGGTGCCTGATCCCGCGGCAATGACCGCTCTGTCGACATTGAAGCGGATCAATCCTGACACATGTCCCGTCAGGCTGGAAAGATACGATTACTGGCAGTTCATCAAATCCCTGGATGGAAAGAGAACTGTTAAAAAAATCGTATCACATTTCCATGATATCGTGAATCCCAACAAACAGTCCTGGAGCTTTTCAGACGAAGGTGATTCTTTACATTCCGGTGATGAAGAACTTGTCTGGACGGAAGTGCTTGTTACCGACAAAGTAGACAGTATTTCCGAGAACTGGACTGACATCCTTATTCGCAACAAATATGAAGTTGAGAAAGTAATGTATTCAGTTCTCTGGCGGCTCGGATATCCTGCAGGTATCTCCATGACTGAAGCCAGGGAAAGAACGATTGCACTGACCGTTACTACTTATCGGGATCACGGGTTGCTTGCGAATCCTATTGCTCAGAACATTAATCTGCTGGACCAGGCTTGAGTTCATACGTTCATCCTTACGAAAAATTTCTTCCTGAAATAAGAAGACCCCAGCAATATACCGGCGGGGAATGGAATCTTGAGTTTTCCCTGAAGGGTAAACCAAGGGTTACACTCGTCTATCCTGATATTTATGAACTTGGGATGTCGAATTTTGGCCTGGTAATACTTCGCCATGTGCTTATTTCGAGTGATAAACTCGATGTAAGGCGTGCATTCAGTCCCGCTCCTGATATGGATGAGGTTCTTGAAAGAGAAGGGCTTGAATGGGCCGATCTTGAAAAAGGGGATCCGGTAAAGAATAGCAGAGTAGTCGGTTTTGGTATTCCCTCTGAAGCACTTTACACAAACGTTCTTCATCTGATCAGTAGAATGGGTGTTTCTCTCAGAAGCAGTGAAAGAGATGAGAATTCACCGATTATACTCTTTGGCGGTGGAGGTATAGCCAATCCTCTGCCGCTGGCGCCTTTTGCCGATGTAATATTTCTTGGGGAGGTTGAAGAAAAGGCGGTTGAACTATTTACGATTCTTTCTGGAAGAGGATCACGTTCCTTCCGTCTTGAACTGGCCGGCGGAATCCCCGGTGTATTCATTCCGGGTATCGGGAAAAAGCCTGTTGAACTGCAGAGAATCAGCGATCTTCGCAGGGAATGGGCTCCAGTGAAGCAGCTTGTCCCGCTTTCGCGAGTGTCTCAGGACCGCGCGGTCGTGGAAATCGCCAGGGGTTGTACCAGGGGATGCAGATTCTGCCAGGCTTCACAGCTGAACAGACCTGTGAGAGAAAGATCTGTTTCGGAGATTCTAGAATTAATTGATTCGACCATAAGAAGTACCGGATGGGAGAAGGCAGGACTGCTGACACTGTCATTCTCGGACTATTCCCGGCTTCCCGAGCTGCTTGAGGGAATAGATACTATTTGCGCGAAGCACCATGCTTTACCTGGCAGATCGTCTCTAAGGCCGGATACTCTCAGCAGGCTTGAGGATTGTGCGGATATTACAGGAAGAATAACAATGGCTCCTGAGGCCGGCAGCGAATCGCTAAGAAGAAAAATGAACAAACCGCTTGCTGACGAAATCATTCTGAAGGCTGCCGATACGGTCTTCAGGATAGGAGCCAAAGGAATAAAACTTTACTTCATGATTGGTCTTCCGGGGGAGACCCTGGAAGATGTCAGGGCTATTGCCAGGATCTCAATCGAAATCGGCAGGATAGCCAGGAAGTATGGGCGCAATCCACGGAAAAGCGTGACGGTGGCACTGTCGCCATTTGTGCCAAAGGCTCATACTCCTCTGCAGTGGGCTGCTCAAATGCCTGAAGAGGAGTTATCAAATAGAATCGGACTGGTTCGAAAAATGTGCGGCCGATCAGTTTCTATTAGCTGGAACAGTCCGAAAGTTGCTGTTGTGGAAGCACTGCTTTCACTCGGGGATGACAGAGAATCAGCGGATATGCTCGAGAAGGCTGTACTCAGAGGAGCCAGATTTGACGCCTGGTCAGATAATTTCAGATGGGATATCTGGAAAGAACTGCTGGATGAGTACAAAAAGCTTCTAGAAAGAGTACACAAAGGCTCGAAGCCTGGAGATCGGTTGCCCTGGGATTTTATTTCAACCGGTGTTTCACGGGAATATCTTGCTTCTGAATTCGAGAGATATTTTCAGGAGACACCCACACCTGACTGCAGAGAGCACGGATGCACAGGATGCGGAGCATGCCCTGGAGATCCGCCGGAGCAGTATAAGCATACCGCAACTGAGGCTGGAATCACTGAACAATCGAAGGAACCTTTTGCCGTACTCAGGATACGTTACTCTAAAACCGGGCTTGCACGGTTCTCTTCCCATCTTGATCTGATCAGGATGTGGGGAAGAGTTGTCAGGCGGGCTGATTTGCCTGTTTCCTATTCAAATGGTTATGTTAGCAGACCCAGGATGCATTTTGGATCAGCTCTGCCTCTTGGTATGGAGAGTGTTGCTGAGTATGTTGATATGCAGCTTCAAGAGAAATTGCTGGATGATCCTCGAAAGCTTCTTAACGAAGTTCTTCCTGATGGATTCAGAATAGAAGAAGCATGGCTTATTCGGATCAGTGATTCTGATCCCAATATGAATACCGTCGCGGCTGAATATGTTGTACAGTCAGGAGATATAGAATGGACTCCTGACATTGCGAATAGAATTGCTCTCTCTTTGCAGGATATGGATCCTGTTCTGAGCGCAGAAGTTAAAAATGGTAGTTTCGTTGAACTGGTAACAGAAACAGGCAGTAAGGAATCACGTCCGGACTTATTATTAAACCGGATTCTTGATTACCCCGCTCGAATTCAACGAACAAAAATATACGTGGCTTCTAATGAAAGAACATCATTGAGAAGTCACAGTAAAGATCTGGAGAAGACATTTTTTGAAAATTGATTTCATAATCAACTCTCATCCCGAAGTAACAAGAATTGCAGTTCTTGAGGATGATAGACTCATGGAGCTTATAGTTGAAGGTGGCAGAGAACGCAGGCAGGTAGGTAATGTTTACCTTGGAAAGGTTAACGCAGTACTTCCCGGTATGCAGGCGGCTTTCGTCGATATTGGAATGGAACGGAGCGCTTTCCTTCATGTCAGTGATATCCGTACAAGTGCTATTAACACCGAGAAGTTTGCCAGATCCCTGGCAAGCGGTACTCCCCTGGTTACAAAAGAAGTAGATGAATCCATTGAGAAGATTCTCAGAAAAGGACAGGATATTCTTGTTCAGGTAACCAAGGAACCAATCGGAACAAAGGGAGCCAGAGTCAGCACCAGAATTTCCATAGCAGGAAGATACATAGTAAGCATGCCCGGTGAAACTGTTACCGGAGTATCCAGGAAGATCGTTGACAGGCATGAAAGAGGGCGACTGAGAAAAATTGTATCCAGTGTTATAATGCCCGGATATGGGATCATCGCAAGAACTGCCGGAATTTCACAGGATGAAAAAGCATTCCGGTCGGATATGAGCAGGATAATCAGTCGATGGAGAGAAATAGGTCAACTGGCTCTTAAGAGCAAAGCTCCGGCACTCCTTCACCAGGAACACGATGTTATAACCATGACCATGCGGGATCTTGTCACTGCGGATACGAGTTCTATTGTAACCGATTCAAAACAGGTAGCCAGAGACGCCCGAAGGTATTTGAAGACATTCGCCGACAGTATGATGGGTAAAGTCAAATATTACCGGGGGAAGAATCCCATCTTTGATCACTTTGAAATTGAGCAGGAAATAACTGGAATCATGGATCGCGAAGTTCCGTTGAAAAGCGGAGGATCACTTGTTATTGAACACACTGAAGCCCTCGTGGCAATTGATGTGAATACAAAAAGATATGTCGGCAGAAAAAAGCAGGAAAACACTATTCTCAAAACCAACCTTGAAGCTGCCAGGGAAGTCGCGCGGCAGCTGCGTCTTCGGGATCTTGGTGGAATAATCGTGATTGATTTCATTGATATGGATATCGCAGAACACAGGGATAAAGTACTGAACACACTCAGAAGTGAACTCGGAAGGGACCGTTCTCCTACAAAAACATGCCAGGTCAGTTCTCTCGGACTCGTTGAAATGACGAGAAAAAGGGTAAGACCCAGTGTCTTCCAGTCATTATCCGAACCCTGCACAAATTGTGGCGGTACCGGAAGAGTATTGTCGACTGTGTCCACCGCGACCCGACTTGAACGGTTTATTGAGCGGGCATCAATGAAAAAGAAGCACAAAAATCTGGTACTCTCAGTTCATCCTGATCTTGCAGCATATCTTCATGAGAATGATGGAAAGAGAATTGATCATATAGCGTCCATTTCTCATCTGAACATCGAATTTCGAGAAGATTATCACCTGCGGATTGATGAATTCAGAGTCTACTCAATAGATATGCATGAAGAAATAACTGAACTCTACGACCGTTCCATGAAACCCTGATTTTCCCGGTAACACTGGAAAAATAATAATGGAGGTGACTAGTTGTACGCGATAATAGAGACAGGAGGACTGCAATTCAGAGTTGAACCTGGAATGAAGCTGAATGTCCCCAGGATCGATTCTGAAGAAGGAAGTTCTGTCAAACTGGAAAGAGTACTTCTCCTGGCGGAGGACACTGATATTGAAATCGGAACCCCGGTAGTGGAAAACGCGTCGGTTGAAGCGGATATCCTTGAACATGGCAGAGGCGGAAAGATAGTCGTTTACAAGAGAAAAAAACGAAAGGGTTACGAGAGAACCCAGGGACATCGCCAGGATTACACTAGAATTGAGATCAAGACGATTAATAAAGGATAAAGGGATATCCATGATACTTTCCGGAAGGGAATTCGCGAAAACAGTTCGGAGAAGTATAGCTGAAGAAATATCACAGACCGGCGGTCGGCCTCCCGGGCTGGCCGTCGTTATAGTTGGTGATAATCCAGCAAGCCAGGTTTATGTCTCCATGAAGGAAAAAGCGTGCAAAAAGGCTGGACTCATCAGCAGGATTGTCCATCTGGAGGAAGCAGTATCCGAGGGTGAGCTTCTGCGGGAAATAGAAAATCTTAATCAGGATTCATCAATTGACGGTATTCTCTGTCAGCTTCCACTTCCTGAACACATCTCGGACGAAACAGTTGCTTCGTCAATTCTTCCATCGAAAGATGTGGATGGATTTCACCCGGTTAACGTTGGGAGACTATGGCGTGGAGAAGAAGGGCTTTTCCCATGCACACCTGTCGGGATAATTGCTCTTCTTAAACACAGTGGAATACAGATTGACGGGGTCAATGCCGTTATCGTGGGCAGGAGCAATATCGTAGGAAAACCTATGGCAGCTCTTCTGCTCCGCGAACACGCAACCGTCACTATCGCGCATTCGCATACTCCTGACCTGCCCGGTCTGTGCAGACAGGCCGACATTCTAATCGCAGCTGTTGGAAAACCACATTTCATAAACTCTGAATTTGTCAAACCCGGAGCCACACTGATCGATGTTGGTATCACCCGCACATCTGAAGGACTCAGGGGAGACGTGGATTTTGAACAGGTGGAAGATATCTGCGGTGCCATAACGCCTGTCCCAGGCGGTGTTGGTCCCCTGACAATTGCGTTTCTGCTTTCAAACACAGTGAAGGCCTGGAACTGCAACAGATAGCATGCTTATGCTGATGTACCAGTAAAAGATGGGGTATTAAAGGATCAATGGCGAATATACACTCACCGGCGCATACCCTTCTATAGCACCTGTACTGTTTCTTTCCAGCAAGTTCTTCCCCTTGACATCCTCATATCAAAACAATACCATTAAAATGATGAATGTAATCGAATGATTCCCGATCATCCGGAGGTTTGTAATGTATTCCATTCTATTCCTCCTGCTTGTTTCAAATTCTGTTCCGATTCACACAACAGTAGCTGACAGTTCCCT
>CBDVBK010000075.1:0-13293 GCA_965372215.1 uncultured bacterium
CATCAACGAATCTATCTTTAAACCTATTAATATCACCGATCTATATGAGACTGTAGAAAAAGAAGAAGACGAAGAAGTTAAAATAACCACCATCGGAGATAAAGTAAGAGAATTACACAAAAGGCTTGGGGAGATCAGGCAAAGACTTCCCTTTGGGACATATCCTACAGCAATTACTGCCATGGGAGCATGGACTGAATATCAGCAGGATCTTGTATCTCCAAAGAGGATAGGAAATTTCTAAATACCCCCCTCGGCGCATTCATAGCTGACCAGCTTGAGAGGGGGGGGCTGGAGTCCATAAACACTCAGCATCGTTTCACGGCAGCGATGCTTTCGTACACCAGGCATCAACGCGGCCAGTACTATTCGATAATATCATCCATGAACAAGAAACCATCCCCCTCCGTTATTGAAGCTATCCAGAGAGCAGTCGTTCCGTGGGACGCTCCTCCCCTTACTCCTGATGAGCGCGGGGCTGCATTCGTGAATTCATCTCTTATGGGAAAACATCTTGTCCTTGATCCTAAGGAATGTCCATTCCAGAAGAGAGATGAGTGATTACATGATTTCCCGAATATGCCGTCTGCTCGTATACTCTCCAGTGGAGAAGTATGTAGAAAATAGCTGAAGGAGATATTGTGGCTCGTCCCGAATTTGCTAGTATGCTGGAGAGATCTAATCAAGAACTGATAGATAATCTCAATTCAAGACGATATATCCCCCCTCCAGTTCAAATGCCAACGGATAATCCCTTGTATCAGAATGTTATGGGGACTCAGGGATATGATGATCCTTATGCTCTTGAGAGAAGAGTAGCCCAGGGTAGAGCATCCAGGGCTTACGCTGATGCTATGGAAGCTCAGGCGAGCAGAGAAGCTCTTCATACTGGTATAGGCACAGCCTTAATGGCTATTCCTATGGCAGGTATCCCATTATCATTTGCGTATAAACCCTTTGCCAAAGCCATGGGGTGGTTAGATCCCGAGGAAATTTACAGCCAGGCGGATTACACCAAAGCCCAGATGGCAGAGACTATGACAAATACTATGATGGGTCAGATGGGCGCGTCGTTTATAGGTGGCAACCTCTCAATGGATCAGGCTAATAACTTATCTGATGATATATATGGGTTTATGAGACAAAGAGGTTTCCAGGGCCTCGAATTGGGACGCATGATGCCAATGCTCGGCGAAAGTGGGCTCTTAGCCCCTACCGGTAAATTTACAAATGCGGAAGAGGCTTTAACACAGTTCGAAAACAGACTTGAAGGTTTTCTGGATAAGATATCAACTACTGTCAGGACAACTTCTCTCGATATAGAGTCAGCCACAGCGCTTACTGTTTCGGAATCTATGCTTGCTGGAAGCAGGGATGCAGTTGCAGGCGGAGGGTATTTGAGTGCCGCAAGATTAATGTCGTCTATCACCGGAGGAAGTATACAGGAATCTGATGTGGCCATGAGAAGTTCTCTTGGTGACTGGGGTAGTACTGTTTTTGACAGGAGGGCTCTTGCGGAAGCTTCAGTATTTAATGTCAATGCAGCAGTTACTGCAGGTGCTACCGGAGGACAGTGGGATGCTGCATGGCTTAATCTTGATCCGGCACAATTCGGTCTTCAAATGGCTGGAAGAGGTAACCAATATTGGATGTCTAACCGAAAAGATCTGGCGCGGATGTGGAGTGCTGGTGCTATGCCAGGTACAGACGCATGGGGTGATATCGTAGCAGGAGAGGGTATGCCGGAGGATATAGGTAGTTATGGCGATATCGGCAACATTAACGCAAGACTTGAAGCTCAATATTATGGTATGCAAGTAGCTGCAGAAAATCCTAATCAGATGACTGCTGCCTCTATGGGAATGTTAGTTCATAACCTGCGTGACAGGGGAATAACATCTCGTAGAGCTCAAGTAGCCGAGATGGTGAATAAAGGGTGGAGAATGGATGAGGCTGCTGCCATGTTCGATATGTATGATCAATTAAGTTCTCCCGGGGGACGTATGGAATCTTATATGGGAGCTGCTGGACGCTTTGATGATCTCAACATTAAAGATTTCAGATCTGGAGTAGAATCGTTGATAAGCGGAGTGGGAGTTCTATCCAATGAGGTTAGAAACGAAGAACTCATGAATCTATCGGGGGAATTTGCCAGCAATATAGCCCTTAACCCCCAAAGCGCCTTGGCATCAACCAGAGCATGGGCTGCAGATAATAGAAATGAAACCTACAATTTAGATCCATCCTACGGCGTTAACGATAGATTTAATATTTCGGCAGCCGGGCAGGCTCTTACCGGTCTTATGGAAGCGCGTGGTCTAGGAGGCGAACAAGAATCTCGAGATATTATGGGTGGGGCTCTTAGAAGGCTCACTTATAAAGAGCTGGGAGATGTTAGATTCAGTGTAAATAATGCCAGAGATTTCAACATACAGGATTGGATGACTGCAGAATATGCCAGGCGTACAGGTGGAAGATATTTTGGAGGCGCGGAAGAAGCATGGGAGTATTGGACAAGCAGTGATGAAAGATACCAGGAATTATTAGGTATGGAAGTTAGTGGCGGACATATCTTAGGGGAAATACTTACATCGACTAACAGAGATGTTTCGATAGCAGGAGATCCATTCCGGGCAGCTATGTCTGCTGAAGTGATTGAAACAACCACCGAGGGTAGAAGAAACTATGCCGCTCTCGAAAGAATGTACAATACTGGGTATGGTGGAGATCTGATCAACGAAGCTGCGGGACTTGCTATGGCCGGTGGCTATATGGAAAACATCGAATATATGAGTGCCGCATCACGGGGGAGTTTTCAAACTGCTGATCGTAACATGCAGGCGGTAATGTTCTTAGGTGGTATAAAGGAAGAGTATATTGATTATAATAACTCAAATGCCTATCGTGATAAGTATCAATCTTTTCTTGGTAATTTATCTAGTCAAGACGTTCGTTTAGGAGCAGCTACTGCTGGTCTCGATCCTAATAATGCAGAGAACCAAATAACAGTAAGAGATACTCTAGCTCAAGCTGGTTTCGGAAAATCATATAGTCAGATAGATCAAATAGAACGAGATTTTATAGAGCGTTATGTCCAAGACAATGATATATCCGGTAGAGGACCAGAAGATCGTGAATGGGCGGGGCCTCATGAGGATCTTGTCGATGATGCGCGTAGTGCTGCATTGACTGCGGCTGGCGATGTGGAATATGGAGCTATAGCCGGTTATGAGAGAGCTGTATATAGAGCTACTCGCCTAGAAGACGTATCAGAACAGCAATTGTCCACATATGCAGCATATGCTGTGGCAGTGCAAGAGGGTGATACCGAATTAGCTCAGTCCCTCAAAGACGAATTAGGAGAAGGACAATTTGGACAAGCACAGAGAGCGTATGCGCGTTTCCAAGGAGCTACTGGATTGGGTACGGGAACTGCTGCCGGGGCTATACTTTCGACATCTGCTTTTGGAGCTGTAGAACGTGGGGCAGCGCAGGCTGGGATAGCGGGTAGATCTGAGGAAATGTATAAATATATTCAGGAACATGGATCATTATCTGGGTTTGATGTTACTGGTATAGATACCGAATCAGCTCTGTATAAAGCAGCCACTGGCTCTGCAGACGACATGACTAATTTTTGGAGATCTACAGGTCTCGAAGGTCCTACATGGGATATCCCAAACGAACCAACCCAGAATAGACTTACTAACATACCCGAATTTGAGGGAGCTGTGCATGCCATAGTTACTCCAGCCGGACCAGCAATGCCTGTAGTAGTAGAGAATGCAGAGGAATTACAAGGATATAGAGAGTTATATCCGGCAGATAGTGAAGCTGTAGAAGGAGTGAGCGAATAATGGTTGATGTGTGGAATATCTTTCAGCAAGGAATTACAAGTCCAGAGGGGCAAGATTACCTTCGTTCTATTCCTGTTTTTGGAGAATCTCTTGGTGATATGGTGGGGAAATATGAAATACCTTTAGATGCATATTTAAAGAAAGGGCCAGCGGAAGAAAAAGTGCGTGGGATGTTAAATGATTCTGGTTCTGAACAAGATCAATTAGATAATTTATTAAACTTTTCTCCGGATTTAGCTACAGATGATTTAAAGCCGTCGTACATGACGGATTCAGGACGTACCATATTAAAATTTTACAGTGATGGTACTTGGAAACCAGCAGTAGGCTATGCTGATGATTTTAGTGATCTCCCAGAAAGGACTAAATATGTTACAGGTGATCCTGTCGGAAAGGGAACCAGTGGAGGTCCCACAGCCCTTCCTATAGATTATAAATATTCCCCGTTTGTAGAACCATCTTTGCTTGATGAAGCATTCGGTATAGAAGCGGTACTTCAAGCAGGATTTCTGCCAGCGTTCAGGCCAGGCGATCTTAACGAGGGTATTGTAGCGCATCCAGATAGACATGCCACTATCAGAGTAATGTCTATCGACAAGGAAGTTATCTATGCTACCACCAATTTTATGATGGAGGGTTATAATAAAGTCACTAAAGAGAGTTTTAAGATCATAGAATCTACTCTTGGCAATACCCTGCAGTTAAATAAAGAGAAGTACAAGCTTTTCAAGATGAAACTGGGTGTTGTTGACGCAGAGGCACCATTTGATTGGCTAAGATCATGGGAAGATAAATGGGATAGATATATGCGGGCAAGCGTATTGGCCAAGAACAGATGGAGATGGTACATTTTGTTTGGAAGTCATGTGATAGGTGGATATCCTCTTCAATTCTCACTTGGAGCAGATGCTAAAGATGAACCATTCACAGGTATTTCAGTAGACATATTTGTTACTGACGATAAACCCCTTCC
This sequence comes from uncultured bacterium, assembly GCA_965372215.1. GTDB lineage: Bacteria > Fermentibacterota > Fermentibacteria > Fermentibacterales > JCC-6 > Aegiribacteria. The sequence continues at coordinate 4,831 of CBDVBK010000075.1, forward strand.
GGAAATGAAGAGAATGGTTTCTGAAGACGGTTTTGTATATTTCCGATGGGGTGGAACTACATATAATTCAGATACGCTTCAGTTCGAATCTACCATCAAGGAATTCCCGACATCAGCTCCTAAGGCGATGAGTCCTGATGAAGCTGAGTACGAAAGAGAAACATAGTGGAGCAGGCAAGAGCACGAGCAGGACACTTTCCAAGAGCTTATGTAGAAGGAATACGTTTCCCGGTAATGGGAGGGGCAGTATCCACATCTAAGGGGAAAGGTTCTGTTATATCGGTCAAGGTTAGATACGATAAAGATCTCTGGAAATCGTTCCGTAAAGTATCAGAAGCTCAAAATGGAACCATACATGAGAACGGGCTTGAAATCGTTTTTGATGTACAAATGCATGGTGTGCAAAAACATACTGTTATAACAATATTTGCTGTAGAAGAAGATACTGGTGAAGAGGTATTGGTACTTCAGGGCCGGGTAGTCAGTATCAAAAAAATACAGGATAGAGAATCCAGTATTATACAAATAGAAGCTGCCGGTACTGGTTATTTTATGGAGGAAGTGTCTTCTCAGATGATGACCTTACGCAAATCTTTACAGGTAAAAAAAGACTGGGAAAGTCAACTCGGCGTGAGTGCTGTCAGTGAAATAGTTAACATTCTGGAAGCTGATGGTCTGGCAGAGGGTTCTCTAAAACTGCTTGATAGGGCTGGTAATAAGACCGACGTTGCCACGAATCTCCTTTGGAGACTTCATAGACTTTTCCATCGTTTTTCAGTGTTGGATAATCCAAAGGCACTTGGTAGCTTCAATGTAGGCAGGATGTCAGAGATTCTGGATGACGCACTCGGGGAAATGAAGGCAGATGCGCATTTATCAATGATATTAACGAAAGTATTTGATCTGGTAAATTATTCCAAGATATGTAATTTATGCCCATCATACCTTAATGCAATATATTCTTCCGAATCGGGTATGCCAGGAACTCTTAACAGTTGTAGCATATCAGTAGACCAGGAAAGTGAGCATGTTGATTACAGAGAAGGGATAGCCTCCGATCAGTATCATCTTAAAACCAACGAAGTAATTTTCATGCCCAATCTATTTCTTGCTCCTCCCCCAAGATGTAATGTGATATTTCCATCTCAGTATGAGGGAATTACAGAAAACCAAGATTTTACCAAGAGGTCAACCCGGGGAATTGTAAACGTGACTGGAGAAGGTACTATTTCCGTAGGATCTGACAATGATGCTCTGATAATGCCGGAGTCAGTGAGAGAGGGAATAGCAAATAAGGGGAAATACTACGTTGATCCGGTAGAACGTGTTGATGGTGTATCATGGTCATCTTTTGCGTCGAGTAGACCGCAGGCTGCAGAAGAGCTTGGCTCAGATTATATGCGCGGTCTTATGGAAACTATTTATGCGCATCAACAATATGAAGGACACACTGTTTCCATTAAGGGTTCAGGATTTAATCCCAAGCCGTTGGTAGGGCTTCCTCTTCTTATTCTGAGCAATGACGGAGATCACCTGATAGCAGAACTTCTTGGCCTGAGTCATACTTTCGATTCCAACAGTATTTGGACCACATATCAGATAGGAATAACAAGGGCGTATGACGAGATCGTTCCGAGCGAGCCAGCTACTTATTGGTATGAACATGATATGTATTCCCAGGACAATATTGGTGCTTATATTTATCCGCGGTTAACAGGACAATATTATGAAGGTGACCTAAGCGTTATGACCGGTGGTGATCAGCTTCCAGATAGATCTATATTGGTTCATCTTTACAATTCTGATTTATCTGTGGAGGACGCAGAAACTGCGGCAGAAGCTGACGACGCTGTCAAGAAAGCAGTAGATACTCTGTTCGAAATGTATAAGGAAGCACCTACCAATACCTGGTTCGATACTTTCTATGGCAGAAGGGCTCCTATCAGTGTTAAGCACTGGTTTGAAGATTTCTTTCACTGCAGGGCTACAGAAGATAAATTCCTGTATTATGGAGGCTATACTCTTGCAACTAATTCAGTTACATTGGAAGATAGCGATATTCAAACAGTTCCAGAAGAAGATCAAACCGATGGCGATGGAGTTTCTTATGGAGAAAAATTACCTTTAGATGCACGTCTGGCTGGACTTTTTGTTGTAGAGAGACAACACCTTTACATCAATGCGGCGATTAGATGTGCGAGTATGGATAGGGTTCCTATAGAAATCAGCGAACCCCCTTCTCAAGAAGAATTTACCGAAGAAATGAGCGCAAATCTTTTAAGGGAGTTGATATCGCGTGAATAACACACCGGAAATGACACGTGACGAACGTCAGCTTGATATGTGGAAGAGATGGCAAAAAAGCGGAGATGAGAATATCCGGACACAGCTTCTTGAAGATTTGCAGCCGCTGATTAAGAGTAACCTGGGACAGTACTCCAGCAGTCCTCTTCCATATGAAGTTCTCAGACTCAGGGCTAACGCTATGCTGAGAGATGCTCTTCCTGGATACCTTCCTGCCAAGGCAGGTCTCGGTACTTACACAACACATTCCCTGAAACCGATGGCGAGATATGTTCAAAAATATCAGAACGTTAAGTATTTGCCGCAATATCTTGTACAGGAGTATGGAAGATATGAGAATGCGCAGAGAGGGTTGAGAGATAAGCTGGGCAGGGAGCCTGATGATAGAGAGATGGCAGAGGTGATGAATCTCCCAGAAAGACAGATCAGGCGTATCAAACTTGCCAAAAGCCCTGAAATAGCTATAAGTGCTTCGGAAGCTTTGCGATTAGATGAGGCTGCGGATGACAGTGAAAGCGCCAGGAACAAAGACAAGCTCTATTACCTCCGGACTACCCTCAAGGGAACAGATCTTAAAATCTTTGATCTATTGACCGGAATGGGTAGGTATAAACCAGTATCAGATAGAGCAGAGGTTGCTAGAAGAGTAGGGATTCCAGTATCGGAGGTTTATACAAAAACCCGTAGATGGGCAAGACAGGTTAGGATGTAATGGGTTGTTGTAGTCTGTTAACGCAATATGTAAATACGGTTATGGCGGCGAAAGGTGCTGGCCGTGACATAACCGAAGCGATAAAGGTTCTGGTAAGTGTCAATAATTTGACAGATAGCCAGGTGGATACGTTATGTACTTCTGTTAACAGTGCCTTGAGAGCGGCTGGATCCGGTGAAAGAGTTTCCGCATCTCAGGTCAAGGCTGAAGCTGGTTCTAATCTGGATTCTCCCACAGCTCCTACCGCTCCTGGTGCTTCAAATCCTTACTGTGATATGGGCCCCGTACCAGCACAAAGTGTTAATATACTCAATACGTTGAACCGAGCTGCTGGAGATATTTGTTTCTACGGGTGTTTCGCTGCCGTCCTGTACCAAACAGCTACTTCTAGGTATGAAAGCGTGGCCTCGGCCCTTACGGACGCAGGAACAGCTTTTACGGCCCTTATACAGCAACTTGCCCAGGCACCTGATAGATGGGGTGGAATAGGTTTAGAGCAGTTGCAGAGTCTACAGGATATGGTATCAAGTGTAGTTAACAACGTAGGTGCTATAGGAACAGCCTTTGAGGGTAAGAATTTTGCAGAGATTATGTGGACCTATGTTAAGAGTTTTGTAGCCCGTTATGCTAATAACATTACACTTGGAGCAGCTCAGAGTCTTGTGGATCAGCTTGCTGAAGAGCTAGACAGCCGTTCTGCTAAATATGCTATTCTGGATCAGAAACTCGTGATTCTCATGCAGGCCATAGAAGCTCTTGTAGGATATGATTGGTGGGATGAATTTGTAGCCGCGGTTGAACGGGCAAAGGCTGATGTCAGCAGGGCTGACTCTGCGCTGAGCAGGGCAGAAATTGGTATGAGTACCGGTAATTGGGACAGAGAAAATATTGGGAAAGCCCAAGCACGGCTTATGCTCGCTAAAAACGGCATCTCATCCTTGGACATGATAGGCCAAACTGTCAAAGAATTGACAGAAGCTTTTACAAGTGGAGATCCCTTCGCTTTCAGGTGGAATGCAGGGCGTTCCGTAAAACAAGACTTTGTTAATGATTTAGTTGCTCTTGGAGAGGTGCTTGAAGAAGTAAAGCAGATTGTCACATGCTTGATGCTTCAGGGAAAGAGAATAGAAATATTGGGATCACTTATTACATCGATTCATTCTCTTATGGTTGAGGTAGAGGGACATATATCGCTTAACACATCCATAGATGTTCAGATAGATTCTGATATTATCCAAGAAACTCGTAATGGACTTGCATCTATGCATACTGAGATGACTTCTGTTGTTGGTAATGAGGATAGAATATCAGCTCCAGGATATCTTACGGCATGGCACGCAGCCCTTTCTATTTACATTAGTGGGCTGGAAATGATTAATGTATATCCGTCTACCGCATATCTGGATCCTTTAGGCATTATAGGCTACACTGAAGATGGTATAGCAATAGGCAAGTTGTCACCGGTAGTTGATAAAATCGCGGATATGAGTGAACCGCGGGCGCTGAGTTTCATCGAAGGGATTATTAGAACCGGTGGAGACTGGAGCCGGTTGATGGCCAATAGAAAATCCTGGCAGGATCGTATGGGGTTGGTGCGTACAGAACTCAGAAGCGCATCTGTAAAAGATGGAGCGGTTGCAGATACGTGCAGAACATTCTCCGATTATGATAATGAATATTACAATTATGCTATAGATACTCTTGATGATATGGGATGGAAAGGTGCTAAACAAGCACTGGAGCGTGGCCGTATAACGCAATTTCTTGGCATGGCGTTACAAGCTGGAGCTGCTTTTAGTGTAGGGGTTGATTGTATAGCCTCATTACTTGATGGAGCTCCTGCTGATGCTGGAATTGCTATGGCTCTGGGCGAAGAATTCAATAAGTTGCAGGCAGAGTCTGTCGTAAGCATAAGGGCACCGGCAATGTTACCAGCATTTCAATTCGAGATTGTAATGTCCTTCAGCGGCAAACTTCAAGGGATACAGGCTCAGCTTGAGAGAATAGCAGCGATACAGAATGGAGTATGTTGATGATAGACATCACGGTAGTACAATATTATGTTGAAGGAGATGGCAAATATACAGTATCTATCGATCTTACAGATCCTCTTTCCATGAATGTAAGCGGTCTTGCCCTGTTAATACAGAAAGTAGTCATTTTTCTTCTAAAAACCCCTGGAAGAGATTATTATGAACCCGAACTGGGTGGGGGATTCTTACAACTCGCAAAGCCCCGTATGTGGGAAGATAATCAGAATATGGTTGCCGCAAATCTTACAGATGCAGTAGAAGCTGTTGAGTATCAGCTTAAATCCAGACAACTGGGAATAGACAGGCCAGCAGAGGAAAAACTCCAAAGTCTTGGTCTGAGCAGAACAAATAGTATAATCTTCTTTGAGGACACTAGAGGATTTATGATTAATCTGGAGTTGAAGAATATGGCAGGACAGAAAGCAAAGTTTGCAATACCTATCATACAGGATGAGGCTGACAATGGTTGATAAAGCAGTTAATATTGCAAGGAATTTTGTCAAGGAACACTTCCCAGCGGTTGATGTGTATGATGGCCCATTCTATGATTTGTATATTAAAGCATTTGGAATACTTTTCAAGCAAGAGATTGACAAAATCAACGCAGATGCTGCCAATTCCATACAGGCGAGTTTGGACATCCGGAATTATGCTACCATGTCGAGAGCTGATATTACCAGAATGGGAGCCATGTACTTTTTGGTCCCAAATGATGGGGGATACGCTCATTCGATTCTGACACTTGAACTCAGCAGACCAGCCCAATGTGATATCCGGGAGGGTTCAGTATTCGGTACGGTTAGTGGGTTGAGATTTTATGCATCAAGAACTGTCAGTTTCAGTGCTGCTCAGGTTGGTGATGGTCAAATAGGCAATATTTATGCCATCAAAATTCCGGTGACTGCAGCTCAAGCTGGTTCTGAATATGAAGTAGAAGCTGGAGCAATCAATATAATTGTATCCTCTCTCAATATTCCTGCTGTCAGGGTATACAATGCCGCTGCAGCTACTGGTGGGTCTGATTATGAAACAAATACCGAGTTTTACCTAAGACTCGTTCGCTCAATCAATACCAGAGAGCTTCTCATCACAGACGCAAGCATAAAGACCACAATTGAAGCCGCCTTTCCTACATTGAGGGGAGTAGAAGTAGCTGGTAAGGGTCATGTCAGAATGCAGAGGGATAGAGTATACGATTCGTTTTCTCCGGAAGGACTATCACCTTATGAGAGATCTGATTTCTTTGCCAAAAGAGTTGGTACCAATGTGTACAATAAGAATCAGGCCCTTTCCGGAAGACTGGATTCTGCCACACCACCAGGATTAGGTGACGTTGAAGATGCTGTTGCCGAAGTTACGCAAGAAGATTATTATGATCTATTCGCTCTGGATGTACAGTTTATGGTCACACGAGCAGGCCTCGAATTTAACGATGAATTTGATAATACATTTGAAGTTGGTACGGTAGCTTATCATAGCGATAATTGGATCTTTACAGATAGTGGCTTTGCTTTCAGAAAAACACGATATGGAGATAGCGTGAGGATTACGGGTGGGTACTTATGTCTGGGAGCTGAAGAGGTCGTGATGCTTGTGACGGAGGCGATATAATGAGCGACACTTATCTCTCTTCAAGTGAAATTGTGATCGGCCTCAATCCCGATATACTCCCAGAGCTTACTGAGGCTGATTTCGAGAGCACAGCACCATGTGTTATACGTAGATCTACGGATCATGCTGGCGATGGAACTGATTTTCAGAATAAAGTCATTTCCGGTACTTTCATGACAAGTGATACACGGAACGATCCCGGGACACTCTTTATTACAGGTTATAGGAAAGGTCCTCTTGATGGTGGAGAAGTGGATCATTTCTACAATGGTTATGGTGTGGCACTGATGCCGCTTAATGACCAATCAGCTATTGACGGAAGATATAATATTTATGTTGTGGACAATTCGCTTTCAGCGTCAATGGTTGTACTGGAAAATGTAGTTCATACCGGCTGGGGCGATATGTCATATCTGGCTGCAGTATCAGTAACCCTTGATCCTGATACAGAATATTCATTCGAATTAAGATTTGGGGCAGGAGGGGCTTTAGACTTTTTCCTTGCCCTGAAGGGTGCGGCGTTTGGGGCTGCAGTTATTACATATGGAGCATATCAACATCAGGCTGTGGGAACGTATTATGGAGTGAGTGCCAGTTATACAGACGGGTATACATGGTCAATAGACAATATTGGTCTTTCTTTTACCACTGACAAATATGCTGCCAACCTGTTCCTGCTTGATGGTTCAATATTTACAGACAGCTTTAATGTAAAAGCATCGGCTTATGGAATGGGTTATGATGTAGCTGATCCGCTGGGCTATGGCATTAAGATGTATGTTCTTAATTACAGTGCAAAACCATATACGTGGGATAAGGTGGATGAGCATATTGTTGGACCTGGTTCTAAAATCATGATGAACAGTGGAGAATTGGCCTTAATCACTTATACTTCTCCTTCTGATGGATATATCAGAGTATTGCTCGTGGCCGATAATCCTTCCAGTTTTGATAATAGTGTAGAAGGTTATCTGTACATAGATACCATTTATGCGGAGAATTGGAATACTGGATATGTCAATGTGGGGGGTAAAGGTGATATCTATCTTCACGAATCAGCACAACCCAATGAATATCAGATTGATATGTATGGCGTAAGTGATTTTGAATGGTTGTTGGCCTCAAATACCAAGATACAGGGAGATTTTCACCTGCCGATGGTATGGATTACCAAAGTTGAACAATTAGACGCTTTGGGAAATGTTATTGGAACTCTGGTACTTGGAGCAGATTATACCATTGAGATTTATGATGAGTATCGCAGATTCTCCACTGATGAACAGAACAAAATACTCTTCGCGGCTCCTGGTATTAATGTAAGAATTACATATCTGACGTTTGATAATGCAGAGCTTGTGCAGGATTATATTGATGGCGAGCATCGCAGAAATACATGCGACGACTATCGCGCTTTTGTAAGTGAGCCATGGGAGTTATTCATCGTACTTGACGGAAGAGGATCTTATAACAGGACCGATATACGTAATGGCCTTGTAGTCCATGTTATGGGCGAAGTAGAAGATGAGATTGAAGATCATGACATAGAGACAGTATTGCAGGCACTGGACAATGTTACCAACATGCAGGTGAAAACAATGACTGTATATAAGCATCGTAAGGATGGAACTATCGACATTGAAACTGCAGATATACTGACTCTTGAAGAATCGGGATTTCAGCAGTTTATGATGTTTAATGATGCTACACATATTGGTTTTACAACGGACAGTGATTAAAGGAGAATATTATGAGTGAAGGAAAAGCAGGATAGTGAGGTTGCTGGGGGAATGAAGAAACTTTAAT
>CBDVBK010000076.1:0-13055 GCA_965372215.1 uncultured bacterium
CAAGCCTCAGGGTTATAGCGTAACTGCTTCTCTGTAACTTCTCAGAAAGCTCTTCCAGCGGTGTGTTGCTGCTGAACCCGCTCTTCAGAAGCTCTTCTTCTTCTTCAGTCCACAATTTGCCTGTTCGCGCATGCTTTTGTGATGAACCCGTTTCCGGTAGTTCTCCCCGTTTCAGGACAGCTTGTTCTATTTCAGAAAATGCCTTTTCCATAGTTATCCTGAAATCGTCAAGGTTTTCTTCGAACAGGAAAATCCTGTTCTGATCGAAACCGCTGTCCGATACTCTTCTTGATTCCGTTATAGAAAGATAGAATCTGTTATTCACCGCCTGACGTACATCGATGAAGTATGTCGTTCTGCCGGATGAAACTCTTTCCGAGGATAGCGTTCCGTTCTCAGTATTCATATTTGTCTCCTTTCAGTTATAATGTAAACAACCGTTCACTATTAGTGTCCGCTTTTTTCGGGGACTTGTCAACCCCTCGTGTTCGTCTGTAGCTTCTCAGTCGGCTTAATCGGGGAATGGAGGTCTTATGAGAAAGCCTGCGCCAATTCTTCCCATTTCGCGGGAGGAAATGGACTGCCTTGGCTGGGAAGTCTGTGATATCATTCTGATTACAGGGGATGCGTACGTTGATCACCCCTCTTTCGGAACCGCGCTGATAGGAAGGTACCTGGAAGGTCTTGGATACAGGATCGGAATAATACCTCAGCCTGATATCAGTACTTCTGAAGATTTCCTCCGCCTTGGGGTTCCCAGACTGTTTGCCGGGATATCTTCCGGAGCGATGGACTCTATGGTAAACCATTACACGTCCCTGAAACGGATTCGATCGAACGATGCTTATTCAGAGGAGGGAAATCCAGGGAAAAGACCTGACAGAGCTGTTCTGAAGTATGTAAATATGGTGCAGAAGACAATGCCCGGAGTTCCAGTTGTAATTGGTGGTATAGAGGCCAGCATGAGAAGATTGAGTCACTTTGATTTCTGGAGTGAAAAAGTCAGAAAATCGATTCTTCTCGATTCGAAAGCCCAGATCCTGATTTACGGGATGGGAGAGAAAGCTGTAGGGGAGATAGCGCACAGGATTTCGGCAGGCAGAGATCTCAAAGGAATTCAGGGTACCGCTATATATATGAGCAGCAAGGTATTGAATGATTCTGACATCAGTGAATACATCGAACTGCCGTCACACGAGGAAGTTATCCGGTCACCTCAGGCGTTTATGGAAATGACGAAACTGATCGAAAGAGAAAGCAACCCGTGGTCCGGTTTCACACTCGTTCAGAAGGCTGACAGCCGTACAGTCGTTGTTTATCCGCCGCAGCATCCGCTCAGCACTCTTGAAATGGACAGGATATATGACCTTCCATTCTCCAGAAATCCTCATCCGGTTTACCGAGGTGAAATACCTGCTTTCAGAATGATCAGGAACTCGATTACAGTTGTAAGGGGGTGTGCAGGCGGATGCAGCTTTTGCGCTCTTGGGCTTCATCAGGGAAGGACGATAAGCAGCAGAAGCATCGAGTCTGTTCTGAGGGAAGTGCGGAAACTGAAGCTGGAGAAGTATTTCAGGGGAACAGTTACAGATCTGGGCGGTCCTACCGCAAACCTGTACGGCATGGGCTGCACTGACGCGGATGCTGAAAAAAAATGTAAAAGAGATTCCTGCCTCTATCCCGGTATCTGTCAGCATTTCACAACCGATCATAGCCAATATCTGAGCCTGCTTGCTTCGGTATCGCAGCTTGAAGGAGTCAATAATGTTTTTGTATCAAGCGGGATACGCTTCGATGTCGCGATCCGGGACCTCCGATTCATAGAAACACTTGCCGCGAATCATGTTTCAGGTTTACTGAAAATAGCACCGGAACATTTTTCCAGGGAAGTACTCAAGCTCATGCGGAAACCGGATCCAGACCTATGGAGAGAGTTTAAGGAGCTGTTTGAGAAGTACTCGGAAAAAGCCGGGAAGAAGCAATATATTGAACCTTATATACTTGCGGCATTTCCAGGATGTGGAATGAACCAGATGCATGTGACTGCCAGCGAGTTGGAGCGGCAGAATATGCATCCTGAAAAAGTCCAGATATTTCTTCCGACTCCAATGACTCTGGCAACTGCAATGTACTTCACCGGTCTTCATCCGGATACAGGAGAGAGCATTTATGTAGCTCAGAAACCATCAAGCAGGAAACGTCAGCTTGCCTGTCTCCCGGGACATTCCGGAGAATTTATTGTCTAACACAACAAATACAGCAGATTAATTACGGATAGTTCTATAAGCACTTTTTCAATATTTCAGAGTGTTCAAATGATGAATAATTCGATATGTTTATTACATATAACGGTACTACCTGTTCAAGGATGGAGTGATATATCAAGCCTTATCAGCAGCGCCAGATTGTAATCAGTTCTAACGAGAGAAAACTCGGAAAAACACTTCTCGCCTGTGAACTGGTTGAGAAATTCACCTCAATCGGATTGTCAGTTTCCTGTGCTAAACTATCAAAAGGTACGCACGGGTTGAGTGGTATTCAGACCGATCGTGGACCTGATGGATCTGATACGGATCGATATTCGGCAGCGGGAGCTTCAAGGGTCGTTTTCTTCCGATATTCCCATATGCCGGAACTGGCTGAAGCTATAGATGAGATATCCTCTGATGCTGATATCCAGATATGGGAGAGCAATTCCATTCTCAAATTGAAAAAACCTGATTACCATATACATCTCACATCTGATTTCAACCATAAGCCTGATACCGATGAATTGTACCTGAAAGCCGATTTGACCGCCTTCAGTCCATTGACAGAGAAAGAGGCTGAAAAGATCTCCGCAATTGTACCTGCTCTTATGAATATCAGGGGCACTTCTTCTTTGTCGATAAGTGGCAAACACTGGATTGAACTGGAAGGTGAATCCCTGTTCGGTCATGGTCGAATTGAACTTTTAAAAGCGGTTAGAAGTACCGGATCCATCCTTCAGGCTGCCAGGGAAACCGGAGTCCCATATAAGAGGGCATGGTTACTTCTGCGAGATGCTGAAGACAGGCTTGGCGCAGAACTCATAACGAGTGATCGCGGTGGTTCAAAAGGGGGAGGAAGTAATCTCACCAGGCTGGCTGAGAGAATCATTGAAATCTGGGAGAGAACTGAATCGGATTTCAGAGATTTGATGAATCAACTGGAGGTATGATGATTTCTATTGAAGAAGCTCTTCAAGTTGTACTTGAGAATTCGGGACAGTCCTCCGTTATTCAGGTTCCTCTTGAGGATGCGGTCGGTTTTGTGCTGGCGAATGATGTTCATTCCGATATAGACATGCCGCCCTTCAACCGTTCAGCTATGGATGGTTTTGCGATTGCAGGAGATGGACTGAGACATGAGCTCATTGAAGAGATTGCTGCGGGAGATTCACGTGAAGTTACTCTTGGACAGGGTCTGGCCGCTCCGATTATGACCGGTGCTCCAGTTCCCGAAGGTGCTGACAGAATTGTGATTGTCGAGAACTCCAGAGTTGAGGAATCTGTTCTTTACCTTGATATTGCCCCCGATCCTGGAGCCAATATCTGTTGGAAGGGTCAGGATATCAAGGAGGGGCAGACGGTATTGGAACATGGCACCAGACTGGCCAGTCAGCATATTGGTATTGCTGCTGCTGCAGGTATGGGCGTTTTGGACGTGTTCAGTAAACCAAGGGTTGCACTTGTCACAACCGGAACAGAAGTCATTCCGCCAACATGGATACCATCGCCAGGGACTGTCAGAAACGCAAATATGTCTCTTATGAAGGCACAGCTGTCATTGTGTGGATTTCCTGTTGATATGTCCGTTCACTCCGCAGATGATCCCGAATCATTGAAAGCAACTTTTAAGCAGCTTCTGAGATGTACTGATGTACTGATTGTAGCAGGAGGTGTTTCAAAGGGTACAAGAGATTTCGTTCCGTCAGTTCTTGAATCTCTCGGAGTAAAATTACATATCAGAACTGTGGCTCAGAAACCCGGCAAGCCGCTGCTGTTCGGAAACGATCCGGAGGGAAGACCTGTTTTTGGACTTCCGGGTAATCCAGTTTCAGTGATGGTTTGCATAGAGGAATATGTGCTTCCCCTTCTCAGGAAGAGAGCCGGATGTAAAGGATACCATAAACGGATATATCATGGAGAGATAACATCTGATTACAGAAAGAAACCCGGCAGGATGCATTTCCTCAGGGTTATTGCTTACCGTGAAAGTCATACCTGGAAACTGCATCATCCGGAGAGTTCCGGTTCAGGTGATCTGATGAGTACAGTGAACGTGAATGCTCTTGCACTTGCAGGTGAAGACGTGGTGAGCCTGATATCTGGAGACATTCTGTCTTTTCATTTTTTCTACTCCACTGCAGGGGAACTGTCCTTCGCGTGAAAGATCGGAACGGAAGGGAAATAAATTACCTGAGGCTATCCGTGACTGACAGGTGTAATCTCAGATGTATCTACTGTATGCCGGAGTCGGGCGTTCCGCTTATTGACCATGCAGATATCCTTTCTGTTGAAGAGGTTGTGCGCGTGGTACGGATTATCAGCGACACGGTTGGCCTGTCAAAGGTGAGAATAACCGGAGGCGAACCCCTTGTGCGAAGAGGAGTGCTGCAGATAATAAAAGGAATCTCCCGTATCGGTATTGAAGAGCTCACTCTGACAACCAATGGTCTGCTTCTGCGCCAGATGTCGAAGCAGCTTGCTGAGGCTGGAATACAGCGAGTGAATATCAGTCTGGACAGCCTGCGGGATCAAAGACTGAAAATGATCACAAGAAGAGACATCTCCCTGCATGATATAGAGAAAGCGATTCAGGCAGCACAGGACAATGGACTTTCCCCTGTTAGAATTAATTGCGTGGTTATGCGTGATATCAACGATGACGAGATACCTTTCTTCCTCGAATGGGGAAAGGATAAGGGGGTCACTGTCCGTTTCATTGAGCACATGCCATCAAGCCTCGACCAGAGTATTTTCGTTTCAAGGGATGAGATTATTGAACTTGCTTCACTTTCAGGAGCCATCCATCGTCGGAAAGATAATGGAGGCACAGCTGGAATCTATACGGTTGGAGACGGTGCTGACATATTCGGGATAATTGCTCCGTTCTCAGACCCTATGTGCAAATACTGCAACAGGATAAGACTTTCCGCAAGAGGTATGCTTGTTCCCTGTCTTGCATCCGCAGAAGAAGTATCTATCAGGGAACCTGTTCGTAGCGGAGCTGATGATGAGAGCATCTCCATGATGGTTCAGCAATTGGTAATGGACAAGCCTGACTCACATGGTGGCTGCGTAACCGCGGAAATGTGGAAGATTGGCGGGTAGATATGAAGAGTATGAGTCACATTGATGATCAGGGTAGAGCTAGAATGGTCGATATTTCCGGCAAGGAATCATCTGACAGGTATGCCAGAGCGTCAGGACGGATCCTGCTGGGAAATAACGCTTCAAGCGCGATTGACAATGATTCGGTGCAGAAGGGTGATGTATTCGCAGCAGCCAGAATAGCTGCAATTCAGGCAGTGAAGAAAACGTGGGAAACAATTCCGCTTTGTCATCCAATAAGGATTGGCGGGACTGAGATTGAACTGATGAAGGACGGAACATCAGTTACCGCAGTCTGTACTGTGAAGGGCAGAGAGTCAACCGGATATGAAATGGAAGCACTTGTCGGAGTGACAGCAGCTCTTCTGACTATCTACGATATGACCAAAGCACTTGATCGTGCAATGGAAATCACCGAGGTGAGACTCCTTCAGAAAAGCGGGGGGAAATCAGGAGAGTATATATGGCAAGGGTAGCAGCAGTCTGCATATCTGAAAAGAGACAGGTTCGTAAGACAAAACAGGATTCGGTACTACTGATAGAGAACTTTGGTATTGAAGGTGATGCTCATGGTGGGGCAGGTCCACGCCAGGTTTCAATCCTCTCGGAGCTGTCACTGTCCAAAATGGAAGCGGAAGGGATCAGCACCTGTGCCGGATGCTGTGGTGAGAATATCGATGTTGGCGGAGCGGTTGAGCTTCATACACTGCTCCCCGGAGTAAAGCTGAAGCTTGGCAATTCCGCGGTTGTAAGGATTACCGAAATCGGGAAGGACAATTCAGACGGCCATGCGGATACCGTTATTCAGAGGAACATCTTTCCGCTTGAAGGAGTGTTCGGCGAAGTTCTCAAAGGCGGGGAACTCAGGGCTGGAGATGGAGTCGAGGTTATCCGTGAACCGGGCTACAGCGCGGGCGTACTTACGGTAAGTGATTCCACAAGCAGAGGAGAGCGGGATGATCTGAGCGGACCGGCGGTGATTGAACTCCTGCGGAAGCATAACTACGCTCCTGCGAGGTATGCTGTTGTGCCTGATGAAGTGCAGGACATTACTGAAAGGATTCGAAGCTGGTGCGAGGACGGTTTTCTGGATGTGGTGTTCACAACAGGCGGGACCGGATTTTCTGTAAGAGATGTTACTCCGGAAGCAACCATGATGGTCTGCGACAGGGAAGTTCCCGGCATCCCTGAAATGATAAGACAGAAATCAGCGGAAATAGTTAATTCAGCCTGGCTTTCCAGAGCCAGAGCGGGGATAAGAAAACAAACGCTGGTAATTAACCTTCCGGGAAGCAGGAAAGCAGCGATTGAATGTGCAGAATTCGCTCTTACTGTAATTGATCACGGTCTTGAGATACTGCGTGGTGATATAACCGACTGCGAACAAACGGGTCAGACCTTGTATTTTGACATTTAGTATAAATTCATTATGAATTTGAATGTAAAGTGCTGTAATTCAGATTATGGAAACCGGAAGCCCATTAGAGCTTCCGGTTTCTACAGATATACCTGCAACTACTGAGGAAGAACTGTCCTGGTGTCTTCAAATTAGGATATGAAATTGTCAAGTTCCTTCATATAGAGTTTCATATCCGGCAGTAATTCGGTTGACAGGTTCTTGAGAATGCTCATCAGAGTTATGATGCCAGTACAGGAGACTGAGTAGAGGGAATATCTCCATTTCTTCTAAAATTTATCGAAACCTGAAAATTTCAACTTCTGCAAGTGATGAGATACAGTCTTAGTTGTAAATATAGAAATAAGACTTGACAAATTATAAAGAAATTTTTATATATGAGCCTGAAAATGTGAAATTCTAGAAAGGAGTAGTCATGAGCGATGAACAAAAAGAGATACTTCAGATGGTTTCTGAAGGTAAGATAACTGCTGATGATGGTGTGAAACTGCTTACTGCGCTGGAAGAAGGAGAGCGGAAAAGACGAGATCATGATTCCCCTGCGAAAAGAATGAAACAGCAGAGGAAAATAATACTTGAGTCCATGAAAGGCCACAGTATAGGTTTAGACAACATGCGCGAGATCGGGCACATGGTCAAGAATATTGTCGGGGAGGCTGTATCAGGTATTGGTGAGAACTTCTCTACCAATAGTTTTGATATCGACAAAGACAGATTCAAGGATTCCGGAATACTTGAAGGTGAACTTGAGTTGGATGAAGGAACAGAGCTGTTCATATCAAATAGTCGATCCAGCAGCGGAGCGGACATAATACTTAAAGGTGTCGATGGATCATGTTGTGCTGTTATCGGAGAGGATCAGCCTGAAGTATCCGTATTCCGAAACGGAGAATCTGTATGGCTGAAGTGGGATGAGGGCGATCTTACAATGAGTGTACCAGAGACTGTTGGAAAACTCAGCACCAGCACCAATGGTGGTGATATTGTGATTTCCGGAGTGAGAAATCCAGTAAATGTGAAGACCAGAGGTGGAGATATAAGCATTCTGGAAGCATCACATGGTTTCAATGCAAAAACAATGGGAGGTGATATAATTATTTCTCTGACAGATTTATGGAATGAGGATTCAGCTGTTGTGACAATGGGTGGAGATATCAACTTAGGTTTATGCAAGGACACAAAAGCTGTCATTTCAGCAAAGACTTTCGGAGGTGAGATCGACGTTCAGGACGGGATAGGTGAAGTAAGCGAGTCTGGACAATTCGGTTCCTCAAGAGTAAGAATATGCTTGTCAGGAGATGAAGACGCCCCGGATATCAGACTGAAAACCATGGGCGGTGATATCTCGATTGGGAATCTTGAAATCACTGAGGAAGAAATACCAGAGGAGGAGGCGATAGAAAACGATGACTGACAGCTCCATCCCGCCTAAATGTCCTTCATGTGGCGATAAAATGATTGTTGTTAAACTTCAGTGCAGTTCGTGTGATACAGAAGTTAATGGCGAATATGATCTGTGCCCTGTTTGTACTCTGGAGGGAGATCATCGTGAGCTTTTTGATCTATTCCTCGCTGCCAGGGGTAATCTCAAGCAGGTTCAGCGAAAACTGGGTGTTTCCTACCCGACTGTTCGGCTGAGGATAGAGGATATGTTCAGTGAATTAAGAGGAGATAAACCACCACAGGATTCATCTGAGGTTCTGAAGAAGCTCAGTAAGGGTGATATAGACGTGGATACCGCACTGAAACTTCTAGCAGGGGAGTAAATGGGGACCTGACCCCATGCATTATAATTGACATATCCATATATTGACTGCTAGTCTCGGAATTCGAAACTTGTCAAATGGAGAATTAAATGCCTCAGGAATTCGCTTCACTGCTCCGGAAATTAAATATTCGCAACCATGGAGCCGATACCGCTGGAAACTATGAGGCCGTTGAGCTCAAGCCTGGAGAGAGAAGGAATACTGCGATACTCTATCTTGATCTGAGCGGGTTCACTTCCATCTCCGAAAAGCTGGATCATGAAGATGTCCATGATATCGCCAAGGGCATTATGGATGCTCTTGTAGATATCTCCTGCCACTACAGTGGTTACGTAGACAAGATCGAAGGCGACAGGATAATGGTTCTTTTCGGAGCAAGGAAAGCCGGGGAGAATGACAGCATGCGAGCAGTTACCTGCGGTCTCAGGATGCTCGAAGCTATCCAGACCGCAAGTAATATACTTTCTGAGATCGGGATATCCGTATCAGCAAGGATAGGGATTAATACAGGCTCGGTTACTGTAGCTCCCGATGCCATAGGACATCTCACCGCAATGGGAAAAGCAGTGAACCTGGCATCCAGGATGGAGGAAGCCGCTGATGTCAACACCATTCTGGTGACCAGGTCAGTTCAGGAAAAGTGCGGTGATATGGTAACCTGGGAGGATATGGGGGAGATCTCTCTCAAGGGGATTTCAAATACCGTACATGTCTTCCGGCCGACTGGACTTGGGAATGTTTCTGGAACCCGCTGGGAACGAATTGGCAGAGTCATAACTTCCGCTTTTGTGGGCAGAACGGATGAGCTTTCCATCCTTGAGGAAAAACTCAGCATGCAGGTCTGCGGTGAAACCGGAAAGAATCCTGCCGGTGGTCCAAGGCATATTGTTCTGGGCATCAAGGGCGAGGCTGGTATAGGAAAATCCCGCCTGATCTGGGAATTTTCAAAACGGGAATGCTGCACTAACAAGGATATTCTGGTGCTTAATGGACATACATTGTCATTCGCTCAGCCTGCCTATTGGCTCTGGACAACTGTTCTTCGGGATTTCTTCGGTATTGAGCATGGCAGCAAATCCAATTACACAGAGCTTAAGGATAAGATACTGGCACTCAGTGATGATGCTGCACTGCTTTCTTCACTTCCATTTCTCGCTGATCTTATTTCGATAAAGTCTGATGATCATAAACTGGAGAAACTTGATGTCAGAACCAGGGCACTGGAGACGAGAATAGCATTCAGCAATCTTTTCAGGGTGCTTTCAAAGGAGAAACGTCTTCTGATAATACTCGATGACCTTCACTGGATCGACAGTACGTGCCGTGGAATTCTGGAATTTGTTATAGCTAACTGTTCCACCGAATCAGCAATAATGTTCAATCTGCTCTACCGCCCGGAGCGGGAGAACGGTGAAGCCGTAGAATTCGATATAAAACCGACCTCAGCAGACATTGAGGAAATTACTATTTCGGAAGTGGATGACGGAGCATGCCGTGAACTTCTGGTGAAGATGCTTTCCGGAATAAGCGTGAAGGACTGCGGAAATGTGGCCGAGGAAGTGGAGAACTTCCTCCTTAAGCATGCCGAGGGAAACCCATTCTTCCTTGAGGAGTTCATTCTGGATCTTGTGGAATCGGGTGTACTCAAGGAGATCAATGATCATTGGGATTTCAACAGTCCTGTCGGTGAGATATACATCCCATCTTCCCTTGCGGGTCTTCTCCAATCTCGTTTGGATCATCTTCCCCCGGAGTGGAAGAGTGTACTCCAGAAATCATCCGTTCTGGGTGTTGAGTTTCAGTTGAAGCTCTACAGCAGAATGGTGGAAAAACTGTCCATTGATTACAACAGGAACGTATTCCGGAATCTTGAGCTTAAGAGGTTCCTTATCGGTGAGGGAACCGCTTTTGAGCAGAAGTACTGTTTCAGGAACATTCTCATTCATGATACTGCCTACAACAGCATACTTGAGAGTAATAGAAAACTTCTTCACAGGACAGCTGCTGAATCGGTTATGAACCTGTATTCTGGAGAAGAAAAGATTGCCAGCATACTTGTGCACCATTTGGAAATGGCAGGTGATATTGATCAGGCTATCCTGTGGGGAATGAAGGCACTGAATCATGCGGCAGCAAGCTATCAGCACAGTGCTATTCTTGATCTGTCCAGCAAACTTCAGAAATGGCTGCAGGAGCTTCCTGAAGAACCGAATCGTAATCAACGACTTCTTGAAGTGTTGACAAAGAGACATGTAACCCTCGGTCTTCTCGGCAGAAGGGAGGAGCAGGAAAAGCTTCTCTTCCGTATGTGCGGTATCGCTGAGGAGAACCTGCTTCAGGAATGGTTTGTGGAGATAAAGAAAGATTTGGGTGATCTCTGCAAGGAAACAGGTAGAATGACAGAGGCGAGGGAGTATTACGAACAAGCCAGGGACGCTGCACATGAAGCCTGTGACAGAAGTGGTGAAGGTAAAACACTTACAAATCTCGGTAATCTAAATTACTTACAGACAAGGCTTGCTGAAGCACAGGAGTGTTACGAGAAAGCACTGGAACTTCATCGTGAAGTCGGGAACCGCAGAAGTGAAGGGATAACTCTTGGAAATCTGGGCAATCTGTTTAAAAGTCAGAAAAGGACATCTGAAGCTTTTGAATATTACATGAAAGCTCTGGAGATACACCAGGAACTCGGGAATCGCCGAAGCGAGGGTATTGTATACGCGAACCTTGGAAATCTGCATTTCAACCAGAATGTACTGGATGAATCAAGAATCTGTTATGAGAACGCTCTCAGAATAGCAACGGACGTGGGCGATTCCATTAATCAGGGGATAACCCTTGGGAATCTGGGTAATCTGCACAGGATTCAGAATCGACCTGAAAAATCCCTTGAGTGCTACAACAATGCCATCAGGATTTCGCGCGGGGTTGGAGATGTGGTTAACGAATGTCTTACTCTCGCAAATCTCGGTATCCTTCTCTTCGATCAGGGCAGAACTGAGGAAGCCCTTTCCTGCTACACTCAGGCGTATTCGAAAATCATTGAACTCGAGCTGGGGATAAACGGTTTGAACGAGTTCACCGAACTCCGCGGTAAGTTGCTCTCATCAGGTGTTGCCGACGAAAACGTCCCCTGGCCGATCCACTGGGATCCTCCCGCGGAATGACCTGACTTCATCAGTTCAATTGACATACACAGCTGGCGATGCCCTACAGCTGGAACGGCTCAACCCATGTACCATATGGTTATCGTACAAGCCATCATTATCCTGGCGCGTGGCTGAAAACAAGTGCGTTGCAGCTGGAAAATTATCTTATTGCCTTCATGCAGGGCGGCGAGATCGGTGGAATCAGAATACTCGAAAGTGCTACTGTGGATTCCATGTTAACTATTCAGTATCCCGGGATTGACCCTGACCAGGGCCTTGCCTGGTACCGCAAAGAATATGGCGGGAGGGAGATCTGGGGACACACCGGAGGAGGTTACCCATACGGCGGCAGTACTGAAATGTTCTTCTGTCCTGATGAAAATTCATCGGTCATTGTTCTTACCAATGGAGAATCAGGGGCAACGAGCCTTATTATGGATTCTCTGTTCAACTACGTTTCCGTGGAGATGTCCATTGAAGCTGGTGATGTTGCTTTGTCAGGCGCAGTCTTATCTCGAGTATACCCGAACCCCTTCACGGGAAGCACGGTAATAACTTTCGAGTTGCCTGCATCGGCGCAGATCCATCTCGAGGTGTACGATATTTACGGTAGAAAAGTCAGAACACTAGTCGAGGGTGGCCATCCTTCCGGTACAACGAATGTGGATTTCGAACAGGGTGAACTTACAAGCGGTCTTTACTTTGTTGTAATGCGTTCAGGATCCGAAATACTGACGGAAAGGTGTGTGCTGCTCAAGCAGTAGTCAGATAGAATGTAGAAGGCTTATTACCCATGTAGGCGTCAATCCTGTGAAACCCAAACCTCTTTCCAGTGACCCGCCTATGAGCAGACCTGTTTCAATCTCGAGCCGCCATTCGTCCGTGTTCCAGTCAATACCCGTCCCGCACCATCCGTGCCCGGACATACCCTCCGGATCATCATATTCAGAGTATACGCAGAATAATGCAACTGCTCCTGCGAAAAACCTGAACTTCAACCCCGGTCCGGTTCCTCCGTGGATGATCCTTGCACCCAGCGAGTTAAATACAATCATCGATCCGGCATGAAACCCCATTCTTAAGGATTCGCCTATTTCGGTCTCAAGGGCAATTCCCAGTAAAACAGGCATGCCCAGCGTTCCCCCGATATATGTAACTGATTGTTCCTGCATTGTGGTTTGAGGTTCAACTGAAGCTAGAATTGTGATAATCAGGATTACTGTCATCATTCTACTTCCATATTCCATAATACATACATAAATATGTTGAATACACAGTCTTCTGTTCTAATGATCTTTTGTCCATCCTTCCCCCGGATCAGGTTTTGAATCCCTTTTTGTATAGGGTTTTATGTCTATCAGGGGTGTTT
>CBDVBK010000077.1:0-12701 GCA_965372215.1 uncultured bacterium
CATGCTGTTAGTGACTAATTTTACCCCTTGACAGAGGGGGGCCTCATAAGTGTTAGTAATTTGCTTCGTGAAAGTCAACTTCATCCATATGCAAACTTGTTTGACTCAGTGATATTCATGAGCCAAACAATGAAATAGTTCGAATTCAACATGATTAGGGTCGCCATAAAGCTAAGACAGCCTCTTGCGGGTCGTTTTTGCTTTATACTGATGAAGGGGTGAGAACCCGCAACAGGGTGAGTTCATCCTGAGCGAGAGCTTGTTTCGTAACCCAATCAAGTACGA
Organism: uncultured bacterium; assembly: GCA_965372215.1. Lineage (GTDB taxonomy): Bacteria > Fermentibacterota > Fermentibacteria > Fermentibacterales > JCC-6 > Aegiribacteria. The sequence continues at coordinate 286 of CBDVBK010000077.1, forward strand.
GTCGAAGGCAATTCTGTCAGAGGTACTCAACATATCCTGATTCCGGTGTATTCTCGAGTACAGTGATTATTGTCATGCCAACACAATAGACGTACGTAAAATGTGAATACTACACACATTTGTCGGTTGACTATTGTGAGTTATTCGCTATAGTTAATCAAATATGCCTGGGGGAAATGATGTATAGAAATGCAATTGAGGAACTGAAGAGTTGGAAAGAGCGGACTGACAGAAAACCGCTTATCATCCGCGGAGCACGGCAAACCGGAAAGACATGGCTCATGAAGAAGTTCGCCAGTACATGCTATGAGCAATATGCCTACATCAACTTCGAAAACAATCACAGGATGAAAACTCTGTTTGAAGGTGATTTTGACATAGAAAGACTTCTACTAGGGCTGCAGGTGGAGGCAGACTGTTCTATTATCCCCGGTAGAACACTTATACTTTTCGATGAGGTGCAGGAAGTTCCTGAAGCATTGACTTCTTTGAAATACTTCTATGAAAACGCTCCGGATCATCATATTGTCGCGGCAGGGTCCATGCTTGGTGTAGCGCTCCATCCTGACACTTCGTTTCCCGTGGGAAAGGTAGCATTCCTGAACCTATACCCCATGTCTTTTCCCGAATTTCTATTAGCAACAGACAATGAACGCCTGCATAACATGATAGATAACCTTGACTTCAGTATGGTTGAGGTATTCTCAGCAAAACTAATAGAGCTGCTCAAGCAATACTATCTTGTTGGTGGCATGCCTGAGGTTGTAAAAAGTTTCCGACTTAATAATGATTTCGCCTTGGTGCGGGAGATTCAATTCCAGCTCCTTTCTGCATACGAGCAGGATTTTTCTAAACATGCGCCCCATGCGACCGTTCCGAGAATCCGGTCTGTATGGAACAGCCTTCCTGCTCAGCTTGCCCGGGAGAACAAGAAGTTCGTTTACGGTCTTGTCAGGAAGGGAGCTAGAGCAAGAGAATACGAACTGGCAATCCAGTGGCTTCTTGATTGCGGTCTGCTAAACCGGGTGGACAATGTTACAAAACCGGGTATTCCCCTGACGGCTTACCGGGACAGCAAGGCGTTCAAGCTGTATGCTCTGGATCTGGGATTACTCTGCGCTATGGGTGATATGGACATCCGAACCGTTCTTTCCGGTAACAGGTTCTTCGAGGAATTCAAGGGTGCTCTAACAGAGCAATATGTACTACAACAGCTCATTACCCAGCAAATTAATCCCTTCTACTGGAGTGCACACCATTCCAGAGGTGAAGTAGACTATATTCTGCAGATGGATGGAATGGTGCTACCACTAGAAGTAAAAGCAGCCGAGAATCTGCAATCCAAGAGTCTTAAGAGCTATAATGAACGTTTTTCACCAACGATGGCATTTCGTACTTCACTCTCTGGTTACCGTGAAGAGGGATGGCTTATTAACATCCCGCTCTACGCTGTTCATTCAATTGCAAAAGTGATCCGTCGGCTTTAACTTGATGCTGAAATTAAACCTGAAAGTACTTGTGATAGAAGAGCGGTAGCTCTAACCTCAGGGTCCTCAGAGTAAATATCCTTCGAGACTTGAAGCTGATCAACGTCTAGCCATATTGTCTATCGTATTGCATCCTCAGTCCCTTTAAGAACATGTCGTTCTGCCCATACCAGCAGCTTCAATCCAAAGAGCACAGCGTAGTCCGGAACTAAAACTGTAAAGTCGTTATTCACTCTGATTTTGAGAACCGAGGAGTAAGCTTCGTCGAAGCCGATTATATTCATCTCACGCTCTCCTTTGCCTTCCCAAACAATTTTCTTGTCAGGCTCACCAATTCTGCCATACGGAACAATATCAACCATATATCCGCTCGAATGACAAAGACGTTGAGCTTGATGACGATCAGGTTCGAAGTGATGCTGATCACAAAGCAGGTTTCGTAATGTCTGGTATTGCTCGAATGTATTAACACGTACAACAAAATCAAAATCCAAGGTTGCACGCCCTGCTCTCATCCCATACACGTTTTCACATAATAAGATACGAGCTCCGGCTCCGCAGATGAACCATTCAACCCCCAGCTCGTTAGCAGCCTCCCCGATTGAGCGAAATATCTCCTCCTTTTCTGAGTCAATTATTACTAAGCATTCAGACAAGGAATTGTCTTCTTATCATCTGAGCCACTTCAAGGTTTCTATCACCATTTGTTGTGAGTAGATCTGCAAATACCAGAAGTGGGTGTACAACACCAGGATATTTCGGATTCGTTGGAACATCATGCCAGAACTTATCGAGTACGAGTATGTTTCCCCTATCATCTTTTCTAAGTCTTAGTTCCCTCGCAAAAGGAGCAAATTTCTTACCAGCGTATATAGTTGCAAGTTCAGGATGTAGATATTTCGTTAGAACTGCGGCAGCGGGTTCTCCTCCTAGTAGCACATCGAATTTAGTTATATCGATAATTCTCCACCATTCAACTTTATTTGTGGTATATCGTCTCGGATTGAGCTTTGGCATCAACTCATTAGGAAATGCCTCTGCCCACTTGTCTATCAAGTATTCCCTCTGTGTTAGGTTTTTAACATCATGATGAGTATGCATATATCCATCACGTTTAAGGTCTGCGAATACATTGCTCACTGTACCTAATGCCAAGTCTGTTGCATTTGCAATATCCCTATAGGTCATCGTTCTAGCATTGGGGTCACAGAGAAGTACAAAAAGTACACGAAGTCCTGCTTCTCGAAATAGTCTAATTGTCTTCCTGTGCATTTGTTGTGTAGTGTCTCTTTTACCAACGATATATGCGAAGACATATGGCTCCTGTTGCCTGATGTACATATTTCCTACTGTATCTAGGAATTGAATGTCTTTTCTTCGAAGTTCCTCGGCTTGTGGTGGCGTGATGTATCTTGTTACCAACATATTCGGTTTTCGCATTCTCTCCAGGTACACTTGTATTGCACCGATCTCTTTGCTTCTAACCTGATATCTTATCTCTATATGGTAAGCCTTCATCAGTTCTTCGAACTGCACTACTGCATCTGCACGATTCACATTACCCTTTGCTTCGCTCCAGAATGGCTTTGCCTTCCCGACAGGAACTACTTCCCTAAGGCGCATCAATGCCTCTTGAAGAAGCTCCTTTTCAGTCGTCATTTTCTTTTGCATCGCATTCCCCGCATGATCTGTTCACACATTTTCCTTGTTCATTGACGGTGAACACTTGGCAAGAGCGAAGTATCTTCACGTATTCGAATCCTACTTGGCTACTACTATCTCGATGATGAAAGCATCTTCGTCGCTTCAGCAAGTATTATTGCTATTGAACCTAGTACTGCATAGATACCGATAGGGACGCAATCTTCTGTAACCAGGGGATCAAGGTGTTCCAACAAGAAGTCACTAGGGTCCCCATCTTAAATTGATACAGCCCTTAGGGGCTGTTTCTTGTTTCTGGGGTCGTGTTTCTGGGGTCTTTCTGGGGCCGGACGCCACTTGCGGCACTTGCATATTTTTTTTGAATCCGCAGGGTGAATTTATCTGAGCGAGTGATAGCGAGTCGAAGGGTATGCGATACTTCTCGGAGGAACATCCTATCTTTAAAGCCATGACTGTAGTAATTAGTAATAGGCACTATTCAATTCGTAACTGATGCGGATTTCCTACGCTGCTAGAAGAGAGTCTTGATGCTGCCCCAGGTTTCGGGCACAAATGCGTTGACAGGTTCTCCATAAAAAGCGAAGAACATGTCGCAATCCATGCCGAAATAGATATCAGACCTTACCCATACTCCTGAACCATCGTCATACCAGCAGTAATCACCAATGTAGCTTAGGCTGCATAGAACGCAACTTCCATCTACAACCTCGGCCTGGATCTCGAAGTAGTAATGGAGATCTTCCGCCAGTTCAGGATATAACCCCGGATCAATCGTGCAGTGTGTCTCATAGATGTCGAATCCCCACACGGTGTCCCCGGTGAAAGTATTAGTACATTGAACGCTCTCAGCCCATACATCAGTATTAGTATTGGGATTTGAGTCGTTTGTATCATCCTCCGAAATAACGAGATTAAAGATTGAGGCTTGGGCACCCATATATATCATCGATACGACAATATCCGTAACATAGTAGTCACCATCAAGTACAAAATCATCACATAACCAATGACCGGAACCTGAAGATATTTCTGGAGCATTCGATATGGAACCATATGACTGCGAATAAACCAATCCATCAATCCCAATCGTACCAGTTCCCTGAACGTGACGGGGACTCAGAACAATAGGCTGATCAGCCATGATAGAAGTTGTAGAAAAGAATAGCAATGCAAAAAAGAGTTTCTTCATTGTGAACCTCCTTATACTAAAGATAAACCCAAATAGATTCTAGATAAATGCATGAATGATGTCAATATATAGTTGCGGCATCAGAGTTCATTACCTCTGCAATGTTTCTGAGCCATATAAGGAAAATGTTCGTATTTTAATAGAAAGGTCGCCATAAACGAATACGACCCTTTGAGGGTCGTTTTTGTTTTGTATCGATTCAGGGGTGAGAACCCCAAGGGGTGAGTTTACCCTGAGCGATCCCCTAAAATCCTACATCCACTCGGCCTGAATCTCATCAGAGCAGTGTTCTCCCTCTTAATGGTGTTCTTTGTAGCCTCGAGTATCGCATCAAAGAACCTGAGAAGCTCTGCTGATACATCATCACAGCCAGAGAAAGCAATATGATAACTCTGCGTCAGGTTCTCGGGGGAACGATCCTTACTATTTGTCAATGTACTACCTTCCGGTCAGTATTCTTCTGAATATTGACAGGTTCAACAAACAATCCACTCTCGATAATTACTTCGTTACACGAGACTACTCTCTGCTCAAACAAACTCGAATGCAAAGCCTGAGGTAATCTCAGTATTAACTCTGGGAAAGCTGAAGTGAAAGAGATCAGAATAAGTATCAGCAGAAGGATAAATACAGCAGTTTCGTGCGGGCAGCAGAAATTCAGAAGAATACTGATTTACTCACCTGATGGTGATCCTCTTCCCTGCGGAGCCTGCAGGCAGGTTCTTGCCGAGTTCTGCGGCGATGATTTTCCGGTGGTGCTGGCAACTCCGGCTCGATCAAACATTTCACCCTGGCCGAACTGCTTCCTCACGCATTCAGGACATTATGACCGGATCTGTCACCGGAAACTAAAAGGCGGGATTCCCGGAATCTTTTCCGTTTCATTGACATCGATCAAACAGCTCTGTTATCATATTGGTTATTATTGTGTGTTGTTTTGTTATCAGTTCATATATTGTTGCTATAGAACTGTATATTATCCATGTACGATTTTTGATACACTGTCAGCATGTGGGTGTTAGGCCGGTGTGAATTCACAGGCTTTCTGATATTCCTGGGCAATCGCACCGAATGGGGAGTACAAATATGCGCATACTAATGGTCAAAGGATCCTCATTCAACAAGGAGGTTCCGCAGTATTCATATCCTCTTGGATTGATGTACATTGCTTCTTATCTCCGATTGAACCAGCCGGGTCATGAAATAGAGCTTCTCGATCTTCGCTGTCACAGACACCCATATAACATGCTGAAAGAACAGCTGCAGTCGATGGATCCGCAGATAGTAGCAATCTCTGCGCTTACCTGCGAAGCGGAGAGCCTTCACAGAATTGCGGCCATTGTCAAAGAAAGAAATCCAGAAACTGTTGTCATGGTCGGGGGACCGCATATCTCCGCATGCACGAATGATGTCGCCGAAGATCTGAATATAGATATACTGGCTATTGGAGAGGGCGAGAGTACTTTTGCGGAATTCATCAGCAGAATATCCAGCGATAAAAGTATTGAGGGGATTCCGGGTATAGCTTCTCGAGTGAATGGGAATATGGAATGGGGAACACCCGGTGAGCTCATATCCGATCTGGATACAATTCCATTTCCAGCCTGGGATCTCGTGGATATAAATAAGTATGCGCATCTTGGACGAGCCGGCAATGTCAGGCGAGGCAGGTATCTGCCGCTTTTCACATCAAGAGGATGTCCCTACAAGTGTTACTACTGCCACAACCTTTTCGGTAAGAAATTCCGTTACAGATCTGCTGATAACGTAGTTGAGGAAATAAAACAGATCGTCGAAACATTCGGTATTACCGATATCGAGATTTACGACGATATTTTCAATCTTGACCTTGATCGGGCCAAATCCATCTGCAATCAGTTGCTTGAACTCAACCTCGGATTATCTCTTTCATTTCCAAATGGCGTCAGAGCTGACCAGCTGGATCGTGAACTGGTGAACCTTCTTGCCGAAGTCGGAACGACAAACCTCGCGGTTGCAGTCGAAACAGCATCCCCGGATCTTCAGAAAGTGATCGGAAAGAACCTGAATCTCGAAAATGTAAGAAAAGCAATTACCTGGGCTGACGAGGCCGGAATCGTTACAAACGGCTATTTCATGCTGGGGTTTCCTGGTGAAACAGCCGATCAGATACGTCAAACCATTGCTTACGCTGAAACTACCGATCTCTTCTTCGCAAGCTTTTTCATTGTAACGCCTTATCCCGGAACACCACTCTGGGATCAGACAATGTCAACAGTCGATTCATCTTCTCTGGATTTTAAAAATTACAATTACCTCTCAGGCTACTTCAATCTTGCTGAAATGAGCGGTGACGAACTGCGTATACTGCAGAAGGAAGCGTACAAACGGTTCTACTCGAAGAAAAGATGGAAGATTCTCAAATCTATTCCAAGGCTTCGTATTGACTTTCGCAACGCTGCATGGTTATGGCTTGGGCGGATGAGAGACAAAGCCAGATTCAGAGTGCACGATAACGAAGTTCAAATGCAGAATGCAGATGACTAGTCTAAGCTCTATATCTGTACGCTGCCCGGATCAGAGGTCTTTCTGCTGGATCGATTAGTCAGCCTGAAATTTCTGTTCAGCATTTTCCACGCTGTTGTTCTAAATGCATTCTGAATAAGAAATTCTCCTATTTCCTTCGTCTTCACCCAATGACTGGGTTTAATGGGCACATAATCGGGAAGATCCTCATATGTCCTGTTGAGCAGGCGTTCCTCAATCAGGTAGTCGTTATCGTCGTACAAATCCTTTTCCTGCTCTTCAAGGTATCGGCAATAGGGTTCTGAACTGGCGTAAACCGGGAAGTACTGGTAAAATGTTTTCCGGTTCTTTCTGAAGAAATGCCGTTGACCCTCGATAATAAGTTTCTGTAATCGGCTGGGTCTGATCTGTTTCGGGAAGAATACTACGAAGTGTCCTGTGAATAGTCTCCAGTCCCGGTGAATGAAACGGTGATCCGGGATGATCTGTGGAATGCCGACTGTCTTTTCCTTGCCGGGTATGTCATACAACGCACTGAACCCAACAGTGTATAATCTGCTCTGCAGGGAGAAAGAAACGGTTTTTGTCAGACTTTCTTCGGTGTCGGTGTCTGCACCGAAAATAAATAGACCGTGAATATTGAGGTCTCGTTCATGAAGCAGGCGGACATCGGATTCGAACTCGCTCTGTGTCTGACCTTTTGAGAACTGCGACAGTGTGGCGTCATTGGTGGACTCGAAACCCATACCTATGTAGACATTGTCTATTCGGCTTAATGCATCGAGCAGTTTCGGTTTCCTGACCAGTTCTACGCGGCTGAAGATGTAAATTGTGAGATGTCCATCGTACCTATCAATAAGATGTTCCAGGATGGAGAGCGCATGTTCTGTATTATGAGTGAAGTCATTATCAACAAAGAATACGGTGCGTGATCCGAGATAATCGAATGCTCGATCTATTTCACTGAGCACTACTTCCACAGGTCTTTCCCGGTACTGAGAACCAAGTTCATATTTCACCATGCAGAATTTGCATTTGTGTACACAACCTCTTGAGGACTGCGCGACAGGAAGGCTGATCCTTGGTATCTGCCTGCGGCTGATTATTTCCCAGAGAAATCGACCTGGTCGATTTTTCGGATAACCATCAATAATGGAAATGTCCACCGGATGGCTGAGATCACTCATAAACTCATGATCAGGGTTGTGATGGTATACTCCTCCGCCATCCCGGTAGCTGATTCCCTTTACATCAATTGTATCTTTCTCGTTTTCAAGGGCATCCAGCAAGTCCAAAATTGCAGCTTCACCCTCGTTTCTGACCACGAAATCACAATGATTCAAGCAATCCTCGGGAGCAACTGTCGCGTGACAGCCGCCGAATATAATTGTGGCCTTAGAATTATCTCTTACTCTGTCCGCTTGTTTGTATCCACGGTAAGCACAGAATGTCATAAGAGAAAAGCAGACATAATCACAGGAATAAACAAAATCCCAGTCGATAACGCTTCCCGAGTGCTCACAATAATGACGGATCTCATAACCGGCATCCTTAAGCGACTGTGCAACAGCTACACTGCCATACCTCGGCATCCATGCCTTATATGCAGAAACCTGAACCGGAATATCGTCTTCTATCGGTGTAATAAGAGCTATGCTGACACGTTTTTGAGTATTCATCGAAAACCTCTCTTTTCAGCGTAGCATGATACTTTGAGCGGGCTGAAACGTCAAGCATATTAGTAAGTTGTTAAGTGTTTTCTTTCGCTTAGGACTGATCGGAGAAAAGTACGTATGATCAGGAGGAGAAAGTATGCCTGACTACCCGCAAGCTCGTATATTCGCAGTAGTTGACGGTAATCCATAAAGATTCAAACACAGATCTGTTATTGACTTTACTTTGTTCAAGGGAGACGGATTGAGATGCGAAATGCTATCTGGTTGATCATCGGTTTCATTCTGTTAGCCGTTTTTGCAGCCTATGCTGTTTCCAGCCACAGGATAGATGGCCCGCTCGATAAAATAATCCAGCTTCTTGTTCTTTTCCCGGCTTTTATCTGTATTGCGTGGTCAGTGTCGAAGTGGATCAAACAGGATCTGGCGTTTTGGGCATCCCGTCTTCTGGACGGAATCAGAGTTGGTACATTCCTTCTGTTTTCATCACTATTCGTTCTTCTATTCACAACATGGATGGCCTTTTCTCCACTCGAGGGAACAGCGAAAGGCGGAGATGAAGCTGCACACCTCTTCCAGGCGAAGGTATTCGCAGCAGGTCAGCTATCAGCCCCCGCTCCCTCTATATCCGATCCTGAGAGATTCTTTCCCAGCAGGCATCTGATAATAGAAAGAGGGATGTGGTTCTGTCAGTACCCTCCCATTCATTCAATCTTCATGGTACCCTTTGTCTGGATTGATCATACCGCCCTTTTAGGACCGCTGGAAGGAGTGTTATCTCTTATCGGTCTATTCCTGCTGATCCGATTATGGACCAATGATAAAATTGCGAAATTGACCTCCATACTGCTTCTGCTTTCCCCCTTCTTTCTCCTGATGACAGCGACCCATATGGCGCACAACTCAAACTTGATGCTTGTTACTTGGAGCCTGTATTTCCTCAGCATATTCTGGAAATCTGATCGCTACATCTGCACCATTGTATCCGGTTTCCTTCTCGGTCTGGCCCTGATAACGAAACCATATCCAATTGTCGTTTGGGGAATCTTCCTCTCAATCGTACTTGCATCGGGAGGACGAAAGGGATTCAAAGCTCTGCTGGGTCTTACTCTGGGTTCCATACTTCCTGTTGCGGGATTCCTGGCACTGAACTGGTACTACACCGGAAACCCGCTGAAAACACCGTACCAGCTCGCCAGAGCTGGTAGACTGATCGGCTTCGGACCGGACAAGGCATGGTTCCCTGTGTACGGAGACTGCGATCACACGGTATGGAGGGGGATCAAGAACGGTGTCAGACAGATTGCTTGCGGTGCTACAAATCTCTTCGGTTGGCCTCTCTTATCTCTTGTCCCTCTCGTCATGTCGATCGGGCTGATGCGAAAGGATAAAAGGATTCTCTGGTTGTTCCTGCCATTACCCGCCATGTTCATTCTGCTGCTCCCACATGCCTGGCCTGCAGTGATATACGGACCAAGGCACTACTATACTTTCCTCCCGATAATCCTTTTGCTCTCTGTTCTGGGACTGAAATTCATTCTAAGCTCAGCAAGAGCACGCTGGGGAGAGCGTGGAGGAAGCTTCTTCTTTCTGCTTCTGGCAGGTCTGTTCGGGATTACTGTCTTTCTCTATCTCCCTGAGGAAGTCAGTCTCAAGTCAGGTCCATGGCTGGCAATTGACGGAAAACCCTGGGAACTTGCTCAGAAAACTATCGAAGGTCAATCTGTGGTATTCATGGAGGCTTCTGATCGCGGTTATCCGAACATTCTCAGCGGTATGAATTACAATTCACCATTCCTCGATAATGAAATCATATTCTGCGCGCATCAAACAGCTGAAGAGGATCAGGAATTCATGGCAGCTTTCCCGGGTAGAGAATACTATCTTTACTTTGTTGATGAAACAGGATCTCATTTTATGGAACCCTGGAATCTTGAACTTGCAGAAGAGTTACTTCCCTCAAGAGTCGTACACCCCGATCCCACTGCCGGACGAGATACAGAGTAAAAGCAAGGTCGGACTTACCTATTTCGACTCATTACTAGTATATATTGAGTAGTAATGTTTATTTGTCTTCAATTGAGGTCATGGAAAGGGTTATACGGCTTCTCTTAATGTCCACCTCAAGAACCCTCACTATGAGATTTTCACCTGCAGAGACTATATCCGCGGGATTTCTGACGAATTTATCCGCCATCTGACTTATGTGAACAAGCCCATCCTGGTTTACACCCACATCTACGAAAGCACCGAAATTCGTAACATTTGACACAAGGACAAGTATTTACTAAATACTTTAGGGAGCGTGATTCATGAGCAGTATGCTGATTCTTCTGCTGTTTACGACAGTCCCGGATATTCTCTGGACTGCATTCACTGAAACAGGTGTCAGTGCTGTAGAGAGTATTAGCGATATTAATGGCAATGGATCAACTGATATTGTTGTCGCACTTCCTCATCCAGCAACACCAGGACTTTACTGTCTTGATGGTCTCGCAGGTATTGAGATATGGTCCAGTGACTCTGTCCCCGGCACTAAGACCCATGAAGCTCTATGTATAATGTCTGACATTAATGACGACGGGATAAATGATATCGCGTTATCTACAGATTACGGCAATGGACCCTTTGACTGCAGTACAATCGCTGTATCCGGAGCTGACGGCAGTATCATCTGGAGTACTGCTCTGGATAGCAAAGGAACTCACTATGGATATGATACTGAATTCACTGATGCAGTATCTGACAGCTGCCGTATGGTACACACCAGCTATGATGACTATGGATATGATAGATGGGTTCATTTTAAAAACTACAATGCTGAAACAGGTGAAGAGTTCTGGTCATACTCCGTGACAACAATAATTCCAGATATTATTCCGATGGCTGATTTCTCCGGGAACGATTGTGACGAGTTGGCTCTGGCTGTTTCAAGAGGAACCGTTTACTGGGGCTGGTTCGCGATAAGGGATGGATTAACAGGGGAGTCTCTTTATTATCTTGATAGCTGGTTCCCTGAATCTTTTACAGCCAGTCATCCTTCGGAATACCCTTTACTTTGTGTTAATCAGAATACAAGCCCTCCGAAAATAAGAGTATTCTATTTTCCCGGTGCAAATGAGATTCTCACTATTGACTGGATTCCATACAACTCGGAATTCTTCGTAACAAACATCAACGGTGAGTATTATCCACTTCCTGAACTGGCTCTTGCTAATTCTAACGAAATCTGTTTTATGTCTCCGGATAATGGTGAAACGCTTGCGATATATCAGTTAGGATCACCTGTTAATTGCATAGACACATTTGAATACAATAATGTCTTCAATTTTCCAATGGGAACTGATGCAGGACTTGCTTTAGCCTTGTACGACTCGTCCGACTCAGAAGTTGAATGGAGCCTCCCACTTCCTCAAGCTGTTCATGATATCAGTTTGATCACATCGAGTAATTTTCCAACCCCTCTTATAGCTGCAGCAATGTTAGGTGAAAATGGTGGTGTGGTTGCTGTAACCACATCATCACAAACTGGTATTGCAGAGCACGTACCTTTCATAGGACAACCTTCCTGGAGACCTGTCTCTAATCCTTCATCAGGCGGCGTGTTTCTTGTTTCCGAATCTAAAATCCGCTTGACGCTTAGGTTTTATGATATCTCCGGCAGGCTTTGGGGGCGGTATATGCTGGAACCTGGAGAAATACTATTTATCAATCCCCCTCTTGGTGTTTACCTGATTTATACAGAAGAATATCCAGAGATTCTTTCGCAAAAGATCATTGTTCTAGAATAGTAGCTTTCTAAAGCTGCATAATCCATTCCCAAAAGGGGTTTGAAGTTTTGCCCATTGGGGTCGCCACTATATATGCTCTATATAGGATTTTATTCGTAACAGTTACGAA
>CBDVBK010000078.1:0-12203 GCA_965372215.1 uncultured bacterium
AGTGGCGCTGCCGCCCCCTACCATGCCCCAACGCAACGATCTTCGCCTTTTCACCGGGCAATAGTGATGCTAGTGGAACCGCTTTTATATCATCGTCTCTATCGCTCATCCGTTTCTCTACTAGTGTATATATATCACAAAAAGTCTTTATTATTTGGCTACTCTCAAGTGTTATTGGCCTGGTCATCACGTTTATATTTGCAATTTCGCTTGTTGTCCTATTACCAAATTTAGCCTTTTTGTTGCTACGATTTCCGTATCTATATCTGCCCTCAAAGTCATCTGTTACAGTAGTTACCACCATAATCATAGTTATTTCAGCAATTGGAATCGCAATAGCAGTGGTATTTTCGTACGGGGTGACTGCGCGGTATTACAATGAAGCGATTGGGAGAACAGAAGAAAAGCGATAGAATGTTTTGATAATGCAATAGAACTGAATCCAAATTTTGTTTATGCTTATGCCAACCAGCTATATTCGTAATCGTAGGATTGTTTGCGGTAGCTTTGACTAAAGAAACGAGAAAAGGGTAGATAGACGATTCATAATGAAGGATTTGGTTTCTGTTGTGGGTGCCATTGTAAAGGGTGCGAAAAGCCTAATGCAGCAATTGATGTTTTCGCTCTATGCCCCTTTACCCTGTCTTAACTCTATGATAACGTTACATATGCTTTTTTATACTGCTAGCAATAATAAAGCTAACACATAGTAAAAACAGAAAGGCGATTACAAAAGAAGGTGCTGTATGAACCAAAAACAAAAAGGAGTGTGTTTATTATGGCTTGAAATAATGAATTAGGACTCGCAGATAAATACGGCGCGGAAAGTCGAATTCCAGCGGAATTCCATTTTGCGCTATTCAGGGCAGGGATACCTACCGACGCTGATGGATTGTACCGGACGAATTCCGAGACGGTGAAGAAGATTTGGGCGAAAGCGGTAGAAGAGAACATAATTGAGGCCTCTTTGAAGCCCACAATCGAACAAAATCTCGCCGAATTCAAAGAACATGCCCGAACAAATCTTCTTAAAAAAGCAACACCTGTCGGAGTAAACTTAAAGTGCGGAATATATGCAGGATGAAAATAAAGGAGAGATGAATATGAGGGTAAGAAATTTATCAATGGGTATGGAGGGTGAAGACGTAAAGCTTCTCCACGATGAGCTGGAGCGGTTGGGCTATCGGATCCCTCAGGATGAGAAGAAAAAGAAATATTTCGGCGACAAGACGCATAATACTGTTATCCGGTTTAAGAAAAAGCATAAGCTTTCACCAACCGGAATCGTAGATGCGCAGACTGCCAAACTCATCAATAAGGCGGTGAAAGCATTAAAACCGCAACATAAGTTGTTCATGGTGAAAGGAGCTGTCCGCCGGAAGGTCCGCACTCCATTTCCAGATGCAGTGGTGAAGGCCTTTGACAAAGACATGCGTCAGGAGCAGCTCCTGGGTGTAGCCAACACCGACCAGAAGGGTCATTATGAGATTACATACAGCCGGGACCGGTTCCGACGGGCTGAGAAAAAAAGTGCTGATCTTATTGTGCGAGTATATGATCCTAAGGCTGCAGATCTGATCCTTGGCGAATCAAAACGCATTTTCAACGCCCAGCCAGTCGAGGTAGTTAACCTGGCAGTCACACAAACCTTCTCGGAATACGAACAGTATATGGCGACAATCGGTCCTGTCCGGGAAAATATCCCTGTCTCCGAGCTTTCAAAGGAGGATATTGTTTTTCTCAGCAGTGAGACAGGCATTGAAATCCAGCGTATTGAATTTTTGGTTACTGCAGCCCGCCTTTCAAAGCAAACTGAGCTCCCTCCCGAAGTTTTCTATGGGCTTTTTAGGCAGGGCAAGCCCACGATCCTGTCAGACCTGCTCGAGCAGGATTCGAAAGTTCTGCGAAAGGCACTGGAGAGTGCCCTGGTTGACCGCATCATCCCCTCGCGATTGAGGAAGGATATAGATCAGCACCTTAATAGTCTGAAGCAGTTGGCAGAAGTAGATCCTGGTATCCAGATAAAGAAACAGAAGACGAAGCTTCACCGTCTTGGCAAGGTCGTCAAATTGAGTGATGCGAAACGTGAAGCTGTGGTCAAGAAAGTCAGCAGCCCCTCAACAATAAGTGACCGAGAGCTCGCTTCCCTTGTTGAAGCTGGCGAACTAGAGAAGGAAGAGGCAAAAGAGCTCGGGCTAACGGTTAGCCTGTACGGTCTGTTAGATGAGAATTTCGAGCTGACAGAGGCTATTAAGAAGGGGGATTTTCCTCAGATGCCCCGGGGCAGGGTTACCCATGTAGAGGATCTGATTTCTTTTAACAAAGAGGACTGGCTCTCCATGATAAAGAAAGCCAATGTGGTGGAACCACCTGGCGGCCTGAAACAGGAGGACTATGCAGCCTTTCTTTCCAGGAAGGTGGAAATCCTCTATCCGAGCAAGACGCTCTGGGCCCGGATGAAGCCCGAAAAGACAGAAGCACTGACCGAAGACATTGATGATCTTCAGCCTCTCTTTGACAGGAATGAAAAGGTTTTCGGCGTCGACCGCTTCGAACGGCTGGACATTGCAGGGATCTCGGAAGGTGAAGTGGAAAAACTGCGGAAAGGTTATTCACACCTCAAACACTTAAGTAATGCCTATCCTGGTTTGCGTATCGGCGAGATTCTCGATGACCATCGTCTTTCGATTTCTGAGAAGAAAAAGGAGACCTCAGACAGGATCGAGCTGCTTTCCCGCTTCCAGGCGCAGAACCTGGAGGTTGAGTTCCTTGCCCTTGACTATGGGCCTGACAGCGAGGATCTCCAGGCGCTGGATTTTACCGGTTTCTCTTCTGACCAGCAAAGCATGGTTCTCAAGACCCTGAAGGCCTACCAGCGGATGTATTCTATTACAAGTGATGCGACACATACCAGACTGCTTCTCGAGATGGGGCATCACTCACCTATCAGCATTACCAACATGAGCCGTGAGAATTTCGTAATGAGCACCGGGCAGGATAGGACTGTTGCCCAAGCATACTACAATAATGCTTGTGCTTCGACAACCAACATGTACATAAACCAGTTCGGAGTGCTCGATGCTTACCACGCCGGTTCTAGATGGTCGCATGTAGACAATTCAGATCCATCTATAGATGATTATCTGAAGAAGTTCGACGGCTGGGAGAAGTTCTTCGGCAGCCTTGATTACTGCCAGTGCAAGCACTGCCGGTCGATCCTGAGCCCTGCGGCATATTTCGTGGACCTGATGCGCTTCGTGAAGATGCACATCATTGATGAATTCTTCATAGATAGGGAGAAACATCCGCTCCATCTGCGTTCGCGGCGTCCCGATCTCTGGAAACTGCCACTCACCTGCGAAAACACCCATACCCTGGTGCCGTACCTCGATATTATCAACGAGATCCTTGAGAATTATATCTATCTGCAGCAGGGTCATGTTGAAGCAGAACTTCCAGAAACTGGTGTCTCCGACCGGTCTTCTGTTGAGGGGGAGGTCTATGAAACGCTCCTGGATTCCGCTGATTCATTCAGCCAGCCCTTCTCGCTGCCTCTGGAACGCCTTGATACCTATCTTACCCACTTCGATGTGACACGCGGCGACATAACAAAACTCCTGGATGAACCACGGGACATCATCGCAGCGGCGACCCTGAACCTTTCCAAGCAAAAGCGAACAGTTGAACCAAAGCGTGAGTACGAGCTGATTACTGAGAGGGGTTCAGAAATGCGTTTTTTGCAGGATATGTATGGTCTCAGGTTCGTAAGAAGAGGTTCAGAAGTCACCTATCGGGAGGATGAGGAGGAAGAATCGGAGAACGATGTTCAGCTTCTCTTAAAATCCATGGGAGTTACAAGAGAAGAATTCGGCGAGCTGATCGAGACGACTTTTGTACGGACCGGTGCAGATCCTTTTGTTCGGACAGCCGAATATGTTTGGATTGAGAGCGAAAAAAAAGATGACGAAAGTGTCCAGAACGATATCGAGCGTATTCACGGTCTATCAAGAACAGTGCTAGATCGCATGCATCGATTCAGCCGACTCTGGCGCCATGTTCCGTGGTCGATCAAGGATCTGGACCTTGTCCTCTACCAGCTGGCCCGGTCAGACCTCGTCATCGGAATTGAGGAGGTTACGCTGCAGTTTTTGACAGACATACTCTCGGTTCAGAAGCGCTTCGGCCTATCCATAGAGGAATTATGTACCCTGTGGAGCGATCTGCCCGATATCCCGGTTGTCTACGGCAAGGAATCTTTTTTTGATCGTCTGTTCAACCTTTCTGATTTTGTCAGGCTTGATGGCAAGTTTCCTGTTAATACGATGTTTCTACACCCGGCGTTTCGTGACATCCCACCTGCAGAGGTTGACTATATCCCGAATCGCCTGCTGGCTGGTTTGCGGGTCAACGACGAGACACTTTACCTGCTCATCACCCATCTGATCAGACCTCTTCGTGAATTGGAAGCGGATTCGCCCGAACCTGCCTATAAGGACTTCCCGCTCACCATAAAGAATCTGTCCCTGCTCTACCGCCATGCCCGCCTGGCGGAATTGCTCAGGCTTTCAATTCCGCAACTTTTCCAGCTCATCCGCCTTGCACCAGCCATCACTTCAGATCATATCGCTGGTCTGGGCGACCTCTCAGAGTTTCTGGAATTTTACGACTGGTTAAAATCGACAGACTTTTCCCCGGACGACCTTGCGTTCATCACTGGGGGCTCTGTTGAAAATCCCGAAGCGTATCCAGATGCCGAAGCCATCACTGCGAAGCTCTTGCAGAAGGTCAAAGCTGAGCAGTCGGTTATATTTACCCACAATGTTTTTGCCTTCCTGGAGGGCGTAACCGAAGAGCAGTCGCAGAAAATTATTGCCGATAATACGGGTGCGATTTTCGATAAGGCACGTGGGATGCGCTATCGCGTAGCTGAGGGGCTGGATGAGGATTCAGAGATCGTGATTCCCGATATGCCTGATGGATCTCCCATTCCTGCGAACCCTGAGGATGTCAGGGCTGTGCTTCTTACCTATCATAAGCCAAGTCTCCCGGTCTTTGACGATACCGTGTTCACAGAGATCAAGAAAGAGACCGGGGAGCCCCTGACCAGAGAGGAATCTCAGGCTATCGTTGCTTCGAACCCGGTGTTGATCGAGCCTGTACCACTGGAAAATGCATACTGGCTGGTCCCTTCTTTCGCCGCTGCAGCACTAACGATTCCTGCCGGCATCCCTGTGACCGGGGAGAAGGCTAAGTATTTGTTGTATATCTACCACGCAGCAGAAGTAATTCCCAATCACCTTGCCGGCGAACTTTCTTTACCAGTTGAAAAGATCAAGGCACTGATCTATCTGGCCGATATCGATCTGGCTGAACAGATATATACGGAAGCCATCAAGGGTGACGGTCCTACGGATTGCATTAGCGACCTTATCAAAACGATTCTGCCTTTGACCGTCCTGTTCAAGGATTCTGCGTTTAACATTGATGCACTCGACTTCATCGGTGACTCTATCCGCGACTATCCTGCTCTTTTTGGCAACCTTAATGTTCGGGAGATCAGCTTGGAAAACATTCGAATGCTTTCCATATATCGTGGTTTTTTACCAGAGGAAGATGATACTGCTGACAGACAGAAGGAGTTTCATGACCTGCTTCTCTCTTTTGACCCGGCGGCCAGGAAGTTCTATACAGGAGACGATGACAAACAGAACATTCAATCTAAACTGGCACAGGCGCTCGGTGCCGAAGTGGGTCTTGTGGTCACTGTGCATGACGAGATTTCTCTTGGCAACACAGCCCTGGAGGCGCTTGCCAAACTGAAACGCTGCATCGAGTTTGCCAGTAGTATTGGTGTCGGGGGAGAAGTCCTCAAGTTCATCGTTTCCAATGACTACAACCGGTTGAACAAGGCAGCTAACGCTATCCTGAGTGCCTTCCGCACCAAATACGAGAACGAAGATGAATGGCAGGAGAAGATCCAGCCTTTCGAGGACAAGATCCGTTCACGCAAACGGGATGCGCTCACGGATTACCTGATTCGCTCTCTTGAACCAAAAGTTTTTGATACCCTGAACGACCTCTACCATTACTTCCTGATCGACATCGAGCTGGAGGGCTGCGCCCGTACCTCGTGGATCGTAGCCGCCAACTCCAGCGTCCAGCTCTACGTGCATCGCATACTCATGAACCTGGAACAGGATCGGGCAGGTGAAATCCAGATCTTGCTGCCGGAGGATGCAATTGAAGAGTGGGAATGGCGGAAGAACTACCGCGTCTGGGAGGCAAACCGGAAGATCTTCCTGTACCCCGAAAACTACCTTGAGCCCGATCTTCGGGATAACAAGACGCCGCTTTTCAAAGAGCTGGAATCGACCCTGCTGCAGCAGGAGATCAACGAGGATACGGTCCCGGAAGCATACGCCAGTTACATGCGCGGCTTTGATGAAGTGGCTAATCTCAAGATTGCAGGCACCTATCACGATATTGGAGACGAAACCGACTTTTTGCATTTGTTCGGTGTGACTGCCAGCGAGCCGCCGGTCTATTACTACCGCTCTGTCGAAAACGCCTATCACGGCGAGCGTGATGATACAATCGGCATTGTCTGGCATCCCTGGCGAAAGATTGATGTACAGATTCCAGTAAGGAAAGTGTCGCCGATTGTTTTTAACGCAAGACTGTATGTGTTTTGGGTTGAAATTGTTACGAGGCCGGAAAACTCCAGATTCAGTGGCGGCAGTTCCCATTTCGTTGGGTACAAGCACACCCTGTCGCTTAAGTTCACAACGCTTAGGTTGGATGGCACTTGGACTCCTCCACAGAAACTAAAACTTGACACCCATCCATTTGACAAAGGCGAAGGGGTTATCGAGGATCTTTTTGCAACAGGTCGCAGCGAGGTGATAGAAATAGGTGGCGAAGAATTTGGGGCGGTAGTTCCGTGCTATGGAACGGAAAAAGACAAACATTCAAGCGGTATGCTCGTTGATGAAATATTAGAGCAAATTCCGGAAAACGAAGATGGCGGAATAGATCCGAGTGCCATTGTTGAGAACGAAAATTCAGATGTAAAACCAAAAGATGACTATACCTTAGAAGGCTTCCAATGGGAGCAAGTCTACCCACATCCCAGGTATTACGAAAACGCCATTATAATTACCGGACGAGACTTCCAGATGCGATCAAAGATTGACCTTTATCGTCTGGCCATTGGTCGGCGAGACCTATATCATGGAGCTGAGATTGCCGGAAGGATTCTATCCTGGAATATGGAAAATCAAGTTCTCTACTGGGGGTTAGCACCTAGTTCATTGCGCAGTTGGCTTGATCCATATGCATACGCCTCAATATTAATCGATCAAAGACGCATAGAATATTATAGAAGTAAGGATTTCGTTGGATGGGACTCAGAAGCGATTGAACTTCTACGCAGAAATCTTTATCGATTTACCGTTGCGAGAAACTTGAATTCCTCTGCTGAAATCTCAGTAATAAATGGTTCTTTTAATGATGGTCTTATTGATTATGAAGGAGATCTGCTCTACATCCAGGCTCGCCCAGCAAATTTCGGTGAGAACCCACTTGATTACCTTGTCAAACGACTTGGCACCACCTTGGCTGGTGATGTTTCCTCCCGCCTTTTTGAAGTTGGTGTTGAGCGGTTGTTAAGTCTCGACTCACAAATGGAACTGAAGGAGTGGGAGCTACCGATTAATATCGAATCCGATTGCTTTGCTGAAGACCGAAGTAATACAGGGATAATTGATTGGACCGGCCCCTACGGTGTCTATTACCGGGAAATCTTCTTCCACATCCCCTTTATTATCGCCAACCATCTCAACAGCCAGCAGAAGTTCGCCGCGGCACAGGAGTGGTACCACTATATATTCAACCCTACAGCCAGTGAAACAGATAGCACCCCGGAAGATCGCAACTGGCGTTACCTCGAATTTCGGAATCGTGGAGTCGACAGCCTTCGCGACCAGCTAGCTGACCCATTGGCAATCGAGACTTATAAAAGGGATCCTTTTAATCCCCACGCCATCGCCCGCCTGCCTTTACGATTTAGCGCCTACCAGAAAGCCATTGTGATGAAATATATCGACAATTTGCTGGACTGGGGAGACAGCCTGTTCGCCCAGGATACGATGGAGTCGATCAACGAAGCCACTCTGCTTTACGTGCTGGCATCAGACATCCTGGGCGAGCGTCCGGCAGAACTGGGCGAGTGCGGGGAAGTGGATTCAAAGACATATAAAGAGATCGCCAGTATTCTTGACGAAGAGAACGAGTTTCTGATCGAGATGTACCACGGTGTTCAGAGTAAGAATTCACGCCCTCAAAAGCAGATTTATGACTATACAATCGACCCTGCTAGCATATTTTTAGTCACAAAGAATGCCAATGACCACGTGACGACACGCGTTTGTAAAAAAGCGGGATATGCCATATCTGGAGATGTCACAGGGATTTCTGCAGATAGTGCATCATCGGCTCTGTCTACTGGCAGGATGGAGATCTCAATGGAAAAAACTACCGGTTTGAAAAAAGAAGGCATCTTTCGCGGCACCGGTTGGGCGAGCGTACCTAAGCAGGAGACAAACTTCAAATATATTTACACCTTCCTTGTGGCTTTTGGCAATCAGCTCGGCCCGGTTTTCTGCGTACCTCCTAACGAAGAGTTTGAAAACTACTGGGACCGGGTTGAAGATCGATTATTCAAGATCCAAAACTGCATGAATATTAGCGGTCTGCAGCGAGAGCTTTCCCTCTTCGCACCTGAGATCAGCCCGATGTTCTTGATTCGTGCCAAAGCAGCGGGCTTATCAATCGAAGATGTCCTGAACTCCATAAGCGGAAATCTACCCCCCTACCGCTTCAGTTATGTCATCGAAAGGGCGAAAAGCTATGCTGCGGCACTTCAAGGTTTTGGTGCAGCTTTGCTTAGCGCATTGGAAAAGAAGGATATTGAGGAGTTGAATTTACTGCATACCGTTCATCAGCAGAATATTCTCAAGCAAACAACACAAGTGCAGCAGTGGGAGATCGATGCTGCAGCAGAAACCTATCAGTCTCTGCAGAAAAGGAAAGAATCGGTTGAGTATCGAATGGGTCACTATCAGGAGCTGATTGATGAAGGGCTTAATCCTGCTGAAACATTGCAGACTGTATCGAAAGGAGTAGCATCTGGCTTACGTATCGTGGCAGCAGGGCTTGATACAGCTGCGGCAATTATGTACCTTGTTCCACAAGTTGGATCACCATTTGCAATGAAATACGGTGGCAGAGAAATTGGTGAAAGTGGAACTACCTGGTCGGAAGTATTCCAGACTAGCGCGCAAATTTTCGACGAAGTTTCTGCTTTAGCTGGTTTAGCAGCTGGCTTCCAGCGTCGAGAAGAAGACTGGCAGCATCAAGCAGATCTGGCTGATCATGAACTTAACGAACTGGACAGGCAAATTAAGGCAACTGAGATCCGCCTTGATATTGCAAATAAAACTATGGAGATCCACGAGAAGACCATCGAACAACAAGACGAAATTTACGAGTTCTACTGCGACAAGTTCTCGAACATCGGCTTATACACATGGCTCTCCACAGCGCTCCAGCGGCTCTATCGAGAGGCTTATAATAGTGCTTTTGCGGTGGCCAGACTCGCTGAGCAGGCTTATCGCTTCGAACGCGGGGATGATGCGGCAGAGCTTATTGGTTCCAATCACTGGGAAGCCTCAAAGGCAGGGCTACTGGCTGGTGAACGCCTGCTCATCGATCTGCAGAACTTGGAACGGCGTTTTCTTGAAACCAACTACCGCAGCATGGAGATTAATCAAGCATTCTCACTGACCCAGATCAATCCAGCAGCTCTGATTCCGTTGAAGGAAACAGGCACGTGCCAGTTCGAGATTCCTGAAATTTTCTTTGACATGTTTTATCCCGGGCACTACCGCCGCAGGATCAAGGCAGTCCGCTTGACGATCCCCTGCATCACGGGTCCCTATACCAACGTGAGTGCCACATTGACCTTGCTCAGCAGCAAGCTCCGAAACGAACCTAAGATCGATGAGCCGGCGCGTGGTCTAACATACCTGCGGGATGTGCCGCGTACACGGACTGTCTCCATCGCAACAAGCACGGCTCAGAATGATGCCGGAGTTTTTGAACTGAATTTCCGGGATGAACGCTACATGCCCTTTGAGGGCGCCGGAGCGATAAGTAACTGGAAGTTGGAACTGCCAAGAGTGTTTAGACATTTTGACTATAACAGCATTTCGGATGTTATTTTCCATATCAGCTATACGGCAAAAGATGATGGGTTATTCAAAAAAACGGTAGAAACAAACTTGCAGGGAACTTTAATGAATTATGCAATAGATCATGGCCTAATCCGACTATTCAGCATGAAACATGAATTCTCAAATGAACTGCATAGATTCCTTTATCCGCCAACAGAAGAAGCTGACCAGGAAATAACCATGACGATAGACAGGAAGAACTTCCCGTATTTCCTGCATGAAAAGACTATTTCAGTTATACAGGTTGAGCTAATACTGAAACTGAAACCTGGTTGTGAATTGAGCGGGCAAGAAATAGCACTTGTCAGAGGCGCTGATGCAGCTACAGGAGGGGAAGATCTTGAGCCGTATTCGACTGAGGATCCTGATTTTGCCGATTTGTATACGGCAACATGTGAGATATCAGGTGAAATTTCAGATGGTGATCAATGGACTTTAAAAGTCACTGCCGGTCGTTTGGACCCGGATGTTGTTGAAGATATCGGATTGCTTTTCTATTATACGATAAAAAGTGAATCTGAATAGGGAAATGCAATTTTTTTTTAAAAAATGCAGTCGAAAAATCAACGAAAATAGGCAGGAATATTGACGATGTTGGTTTAGTAGATTAGTGATGAAATGAAGGTGGTGATGCAAAAATGCAAATGAAAGGGGGATTTCGTGTAAGGCCTAATGGTCAGCCAGTAGCTCAATCCTCAAATGAGACTGCTGCACAAGATATAACCCAAAACCAAGGTAATGATGCAGCCAGTAAAGCAGCAGCAGGCGATCAAAGTGGAAGTACCTCTTCCGTCCCAGCCATATCACTACCCAAAGGCGGCGGCGCGATACGCGGTATCGGCGAGAAATTCGCCGCTAATCCCGTTACAGGCACGGGCTCTCTCAATGTCCCGATCGCAACAACACCCGGCCGCTCGGGCTTCGGCCCGCAACTATCGCTCTCATACGATTCCGGCGCCGGCAACGGACCCTTCGGCTTTGGGTGGAGCATATCGCTGCCCTCTGTCACCCGCAAGACCGATAAAGGCCTGCCCATGTATCAAGACGCAGACGAGTCGGACGTTTTTATCCTGTCAGGCGCCGAGGATCTCGTGCCTGTTCTGGTCAATCAGAATGGCAAATGGCAGCGGGATCCGTTCGACACAGATGACGGCACCTTCACTATCCAGCGTTATCGCCCTCGAATCGAGGGACTGTTCGCACGTATCGAGCGCTGGACGAACAAACAGAACGGCGATATTCACTGGCGGTCCATCTCGCGAGACAACATCACTACGGTCTATGGCAAAACCGGCAACAGCAGAATCACCGACCCTGCCGATCCACTCCGCGTCTTCAACTGGCAGATCTGTGAAAGCTATGACGACAGGGGCAACGCTATATTCTACGAATACAAAGCAGAGGATTCTGCCACTGTGGATACTACCCAGGTCTCTGAGAAGAACCGGAGCGACATGAGCCGTTCCGCCAACCGCTACCTGAAACGCATCCGCTACGGCAACCGCACCCCACGCCAGCCTGACGAAGACCTGTCGGAACGCACCGACTGGCTGTTTGAAGTGGTCTTCGACTACGGTGAACATGACACGGACGCGCCAACAACACAAGAAATACTTACATGGGGTATCCGACAGGACGCCTTCTCCACATATCGCGCTGGCTTCGATGTGCGCACATATCGCCTATGTCAACGCGTGTTGATGTTTCATCATTTTCCTGATGAACTCGGTACAGACGATTACCTGGTTCGCTCGACGGAATTCACTTATGAACAAAATCACATCGCTTCGTTCATCACTGGAGTCACACAGTCGGGCTATGTCCGCAGGACAGACGGAACGTATCTGAAGAAATCGCTGCCACCGCTTGAATTCGAGTACAGCAAGGCAGAGATACAGGATGAGATACGTG
>CBDVBK010000079.1:0-11682 GCA_965372215.1 uncultured bacterium
GCCGGCCGATTGGAGCAATCCCGGAATCCGCGCGGTAATGGGGCATGTCAGGTACGGTACTTTCGGCGGTACAGATGTAATCAATGCCCAGCCCATTCTTGTCAGGATGTCCGGGATTCAGGTCGGCATTGCTCACAACGGTACTATCAGTAACGCTTTTTCGCTCAGACAGGAACTTCAGCGTCAAGGTGCCATCTTTATGACAAATACAGATACTGAAGTTGTGCTTCATCTTATGTCACGCGAATTAAGAAATACAGGTTTCAATGTAAGAAAAGCTCTTGAGATCGCGCTTCACAGACTTCGCGGAGCCTACTGTTTTTTGATTATGACACCTGAAGGATTGTATGCGGTGAGGGATCCACTTGGTTTCAGACCATTGAATCTTGGCAGGTTCCAGGATGGCGGATGGATAATCGCAAGCGAAACGATCGCTTTCCCGATATGCGGCGCGGAATATGTGAGAGAGATCGAAGCGGGAGAAATTCTGTTCATAGCTCACGGCGGAGATAAACTGGAATCTGAACGTTTCGGCATGGATGAGAAGCTGTTCAGCTCAAGGGATGGACTTGCCCAGTGCATCTTCGAACATGTTTATTTCGCGAGACCGGGCAGCTACGTTTTTGGAGACAGCGTCTACTCTGTAAGAATCGCGATGGGAAGACAGCTGGCGAAGGAATTTCCAGTTGAATGTGATTTTGTAGCTCCGGTGCCTGACAGCGGAATGTTCGCCGCGCTCGGTTTTGCCAGGGAACTTAATCTCCCCTTCGATATGTGTTTTACAAGGAATCACTACATCGGCAGGACATTCATCAATCCGGGTTCAGCAAAGAGGGCAGCCATGGTTATGAGAAAGCTACAGCCCATTCCGGAAGCTGTCAGAGGGAAAAGATTATGTGTTGTCGAAGACAGTATCGTAAGAGGAACAACCAGCCGTGCAAGAATAAGGGCACTACGTGAAGCAGGAGCGAAGGAAATCCATATGAGAGTTTGCTGTCCTCCTCACAGGTACGGATGCTACTTCGGAATAGATTTCCCCGAACCGTCAGAGCTTATAGCACGGAATTATTCTGTGGACGAGATTGCCGATCAATTGAGGCTGGACAGTCTCAAGTATCTCTCGAAGGAAGGTATGCTCGGATGTGTTACCGCTCATGGTGTCGATGATTACTGCACCGCATGCTTTGATGGTGAGTATCCGGTAGAACCTCCACGGCAAAGCGATACGAATATGAATGATGATAATACACAGTAAGGAGATTTCATGGTTCCCGGAGGAGTAGCAATACTTGATTTCGGTTCCCAGTACAATCAGCTCATCGCGCGCCGGATAAGGGAGATGGGGGTTTATTGTGAACTCATTCCCGGAAACGCTCCTTTTTCGAGAGTGATGAAGATGCATCCGGGAGCGCTGATCCTTTCCGGAGGACCTTCAAGCGTTTACGATGATGATTCTCCTCATCCTGACCCGGAACTGTTTAAAACCGACCTTCCTGTTCTGGGCATCTGCTACGGCATGCAGCTGCTTGCTCTGCATGAAGATGGCAGGGTTGAGGGAGGCCATGACAGAGAGTACGGTCCCGCGAAGCTTTACCCGGAGAGCGGAGCAGCTCTTTTCAATGGTATAGGAGATGGTCTTCAGGCATGGATGAGCCATGGTGACAGGGTCGTTGAAGTACCCGAGGGATACAGAATTGTCGCTCAGACAGATACTCTTCCCATTGCCGCGATGGAGGATACTGAGAGACAGAGATTTGGTGTACAGTTTCATCCAGAAGTTAATCATACGGAATTCGGGAAGCAGCTTCTCGAAAATTTCGTATTTCATATTGCGGGACTTAGCAGAAACTGGAATATGAAAACTTTCAGGAAAAGAGCTGTGGAAATGATACAGTATGAACTGACGGACGGAGGGAAGGTAATTCTTGGATTATCCGGCGGCGTTGATTCATCTGTCGTAGCCGCTTTGCTGCACGAGGCCATTCCGGACCGCTTCATTCCGATTTTTGTTGACAATGGCCTTCTCAGAAAAGGGGAGAGGGAATCGGTTGTTGAAACCTTCCGTGATCACTTTGGAATGCCATTGATGGTTATTGACGGAAGGGATGAGTTTCTGAGAGCTCTTGAAGGCGTAACAGATCCTGAAAAGAAAAGAAAGATAATCGGCAGAGTATTCATTGAACTGTTTGAAGCAGCTTCCTCGGAAATAGATGGGGTGACACATCTTGCACAGGGCACTCTTTATCCGGACGTTATTGAAAGCATATCGTTCCGAGGACCATCAGCTACAATAAAGAGCCATCACAATGTCGGCGGACTTCCCGAGAGAATGAACCTGAAGCTTCTCGAACCTCTTAGAGAACTGTTCAAGGATGAGGTCAGAGAACTCGGACGCGAACTCGGACTTCCGGAACTGATGGTTGCGCGGCACCCGTTCCCCGGTCCCGGTCTTGCTGTCCGGATACTTGGTGATGTCAACAGTGAGGATTTGAATATTCTCAGGGAAGCTGACAGAATTTTCATAGATTATCTGCTGGATAATGATCTGTACAATGAAATATGGCAGGCATTCGCTGTACTGCTTCCGGTGAGAACCGTCGGAGTAATGGGTGACCAGCGCACGTATGACAGAGTGATTGCCCTTCGTGCGGTAACATCAACAGACGGTATGACAGCTGACTGGTACAGAATGGCCCCGGAGCACCTGGCCCGGATCTCATCCGCGATTGTAAATAGAGTCAGAGGCGTGAGCAGAATAGTCTACGATATATCCTCAAAACCACCAGGCACCATCGAATGGGAATAAGGGTCAAACCTTGTATTTTGACATTATCATCATATTAATTACCATTCAATAAACTAGAACTGATATTTTAATTGAGCAGTACTATGCTGACTGTATCCCTGAATTCTCCAGCAGTAATAACACAGTGATAAATCCCACTGCACAGCTCTTCCAGAATGATTTCATGGTCACCTGAAGCAACCTCACCATCAACCGGAGAACTTACCAGCCTTCCATCACAGGCGTAGACTCTCATTCTTACCGTGCAGGATTCAGGAATCGAATATGAAAGAGTGATATTCCCTGATGCGGGATTAGAGCTGGTAATTTTCAATTCGTATCCCGTGTCTGTTGACGTCTCTTCGATGCCGGTTCCCTGCCATCCGGCGATGACAGCCATCATCCACCAGAGAGCTTCACCTTTTTGAGTACAGCTTTCAGCTGTTGTATGAGCATAATAATCACCGTAGAATTGCGGATGTTCCGCAGGGATATCATCACCCCCATAGGAATAGGTATGGTGTTCCCATGTAGAGGTTCCCGGATTGAACCACCAGCAGTCAAGATCGGCAAAATCGAAGAGAATCTTATTGTTGCTGATGCAATAATCCCGGATCTGTTCATTCCTCTGCCATCGGTTGTAGCCGCCTGATCCTTCCGTCTGTGCGTTGCCGGTGAAGTAGATGAATGTAACGCCAGGATATTCCGACTCCAGTACAGTCATGGAATCGAGATAAGCCTGAACACCGGCTTCACTGTATGAGTTGCACTGGCAGCACCAGCACCACATCGAGGTGAGGAGAGTTGAATTGTTATCAAGTACATTCCGTGTGAGATTCATGCCTGATTCAGTTTGCCAGTAGAGTTCAGGGCCTATGTAAGTTCCTGATTCCTGACCGTTGAAGATACACCAGGCGCCAGGTACGGTTGGAAGGTACGAGTTTCCAATCGCGTAATCGTAGAATGGATCCGCGGTCTTTATGAACTGGATGCCATATGTCAGCTGACTTCCGTGGGATGTATGAGCATAGTGAGAGGGTATGTTGTCCTGAACAGCCTCAATCCATAATACCGGGATTTGGTCAAGATCAGCGCATGTATGATCGATGATGATTGCGCCATTCACCGATCCACAAAAGCTGATGATTACAACCAGTATTCCCAGGATTCCTGTTATTTTCATATCGACTCCAATCTTTCCTTTGTATATGAATATGTTTGATTTATTCTATTATCTGATAAGATATTTTGCAACAACGGCAATTACTGGAGATCGAATACAGGAAATGAATTGGGCTATTTCGTCGGCAAGCAGTAGCTTTTAGAAAAGTTAATTGATAATTGAATAATACTATGCTCCCCTTGTTACAACTGTTCCGGTGATTGTATCATCGATTCTGCCGGGAAGTTATTTTGAGAAATGGAGACACTTCATACCGAAGAAAGATAAATTGAGAATTCTTTTCCTGTGTACGGGGAACTCCTGCCGAAGCCAGATGGCGGAAGGATTTGCAAGATATTTGAAAGGTGATGTCCTTGAAGTATTTTCCTGCTGGAATCGAAGCTCACGGGTTGAATTCCCTGGCCATACAGGTGATGCGGGAAGCTGGTGTGGATATAACAGGACAGTGGAGTAAAACTGTAGAAGAACTAATCGATAGGGAATTCGATTATGTAATCACTGTGTGTGATAACGCAAGTGAGAACTGCCCTTATTTTCCTGCTGGAATCAGGATTATTCATCGAGGATTTGATGATCCACCAGTACTTGCGAGGAATGCCGGTTCCATCGAAGGGGAACTGGACTGCTACAGGCTCGTGAGAGACGAAAAAAAAGCATTTATTGAAGAACTGCCTGATTTTTTTATAGGTGATTACACAGAATGAAAATCTTAACTGATGATAATGATGTATCTTGTTCTTCCCGTCATGGCAGATTTTGATAACTGGTCTCCTTCAATAAGTATCAAACTTACAACTCCACAGAAAATGAGTCTCTCGCTTGGAATCAGCGGAACATCATGGGGAGGACTGTTCGATTCCGACACTGGTTTACTCATTCGATTGGAGCCCGGTATTTCCGGAGGGAAACTAAACCCTGGAACTCGTCACACTTTCAGTATGGCGATGATTCCAGTCTTTTCCATGGATATATGTGCTTCCGTCATGTATACATGAAACAATCCCTGGACAGATCTGGGATTCTGATTTGAATCATGTTATTCCTCCAGGAACATCTCCGTCCAGGATGGTCGTTCAGGTTCGCCATTCGCGAGCATTTCACGCCAGGCTTCGTCAGTCAACCTGTCGGACATTGGCCAGGTAAATTCGTAATAGCTTAGAACAGGTCCGATCGCTGCTTCTATATTGCCGTCAGGTCTGCTATAAATGACTATACAGTAATCGAGATTACCTGACGCGACCTCAAGGACAGACATGTTGTTCTGATCGGTATGAACGTCCGCAATCAGGGATGTCTCAAGGCCTTCTGAAGTTATCCCGCCCCATGAAATTGCGATTTCAAGACTTCTTGCGAAATCTTTCAGAAAATCCGCGTCCTCTGAAGTGATCTGTTCTCCTGAAAGCTCTCTTTCAGCGATGTTCTGAAGATTCTTCAAAATAGTGGACGCATTATCAAATCTCATTTCAATTTCATCGTCCAGAACACCGAATTCCGCAAGTCCTCTTTCAGCCATTTTCAGAGTTGCTCTAAGTTCAGCATAGACCTCGGGTACCGGTTCGACAAAACCCGCGGAAGGAACAGGTTCCTCCTCAGGTCCAATCGCGCATCCGCAATGCATGGTGTAACTCTGCTTGGCGTATAGAATTGTGTCGTGCCTTAGCATTGCCCATGAGGCCAGGAAATTGGAAAGAGTATGTCGATCCCATGCATCGTTGCACATGAAATCAGGGTAACCTTCTCCCTTTTCTCTCTGCAGGAGATAGAGGCAATGAAGCCATGACATGTAGAGAGTAGAGTGCCAGTCAGAAGGGGTATAATCTTCTATCATTGATGTAAGAGAAGCAAGAGAGTCACCGTAGAAATCGTACTCGAATGCTCCCCATTCTTCGAGAATTGAGAGGGCAGCATCACTTCCAAATGCTGCCGCAACATCACATCCGGTTGGCATGAAACGATTCCGTCCGGAAGGATTTAGTCCCACTGCAGGGAACACAAGCTTACCAAGGATTTCACTGTCCGGAGTATATCTCTGGCCGAGGAATCTGAAACCTGTGGTTTTTACGAATGCTTCCTGAAGGTCATCGGGATTGAATTCCCCGTTCTCATCAGGCATCGAGATAAGTTCCCCTGTACCGCTGTAAATGGATGGATTGGCATAGGTGGTATTTACATAATTTCTGAACTGGTGGTAGAAATCATGGCTCCGGATCAAATAGGTATCAGCTGATTCTCCTGCTATTTCTCCTGCCGCATTCGAGTATTCAGGAACTGATAGATCATCAGCGAAACCGGCAAAGAAAGCCGTTATCTCATATATCCTTTTCCACCTGTTCAGAAGAAGCTCACCTTCCGATTCAACAGTGCTGAGATCGGAGACAATCAGAAGTGCGCTGGCGGTCATTTCCCTTGCATCATCCTCGGATACGATGTAAGCAGCTGTCTGACCGTGAGGTTCTCCTCCGTTGAGCAGAAGAGTCAACCTTCCGAGCCACATCATAGCCTTGAAATACCTCTCCAGTCCCTCGCTGGCTGTGTAGTGACCCCGTGGTACATACTGTGAATAGTCCTCTCTGTATCCGAAAACCGGGCTGTTTTCAAAACCGATATGTTGTTCGATAAGCTCCAATTCCCTCTCAACCGCATCGGCAATTGATGGATCCGATATGAAGGAAGGATCGAGTAATGAGAGCGGCACAGCGAAGAATGCTGTATTCAGGATACAGCCACGATCCAGATTTTTTCTATACAGATTATTACATACAATCAATAAATCTTCGTATAGGTATTTTTCTTCGAGATTCTGTAGAATTTGATCGAAGAAGATATGCAGCATATGCAGAGGTATACCTGAAGAGACATAAACCGGCTGATCCCAGGCAGAGACAGTTTCATACGCAGTTATCGGATTATCAGTGCTGTAGAACGCATTGAAAACGATAAATCCGTTTTCCAGCAGGCTTTCAGGTGTACCATCAATTCCTGCTATTCTTAGAACCTGAGAGAGATTGAATACTTCTGATGCTTCCGCAGGAAGTCCGAAGGTTGACATGTCAGGTTCCAAAATACTGCTGACCGGTTCGTAAAATCGGTCGGCAAATGAAGCAGCCACTTCAACCTCTTCCAGGAAGTTGAGATCTTCTGAGTTCATATTATTATGTCCGATAAGTGAAGATCCCTCTTCACCTCCGCAGCTTGATACAAGAACAAATGTAATGATCAGCACAGTATTGATTCCAGTTCTCATAAGAAACTCCTTTCATTTTAGATAATACATACATTGACAATTCTTTATTCCTTGGCAATAGACGTCGAGGATCAACCAGTTGACGAAGTGGTATGAAGGAGCCATTATGAAAATAATTCCCTTAATTGCATTATTGCTTGTAACATTTGCATCTGCCGGAAATGTGTATGTCTGTGAGTATGAGTACCAGGCGGACCTTTGCGTATATGTGGTTGAATATGAGTATCAGGCTGATCTCTGCGCATATGTTGCTGACTACGAATATCAGGCTGATGATGAAGATGCTCTCTGGTATTTCGTTGATTACGAATATCAGTCCGATGTAGAAATTTACTATGTTGAGTACGAGTATCAGTCAGATCTGTGTGTTTACTTCGTTGAATATGAATACCAGGCTGGATGGGAAGAAAGCAGCAAGTGGCAGGGGAGATTGCACTGACTGATCCAGGTTGAAATAGCACAATGAACGGATAGTAGACCGCATGAATGTTGTACTAGCTCTTACGCTTGCGATAATTCCAGCTATTCTGATCGTTATCTACTTTTACAGGAAAGACAAAGCGAAACCGGAACCCAAAGGATTAATCATCAGAATATTCCTTCTGGGGCTTTTCTCCACTCTGCCTGCTCTCATACTTGAAATAGCAATCAGTGAATTCAGGGGAATCCTTAAACCGCACCATGTTCTTTACCCGGTCTTCACAGCATTTGTTGTAGCTGCTCTTGTAGAAGAGAGCATTAAACTGTTCATCGTCCGGCGGGTTGCTTTCAGAAAGAAATGCTTTGATGAAATTATGGATGGGATCGTTTATGCAGTAGTTGCGGGTATGGGGTTTGCCTGTCTTGAGAATATTCTTTACGTACTGGGAAGAGGACTGACTGTAGCTGTTCTCAGAGCTTTTACCTCTATACCGCTTCACGCTGCTGTCTCCGTAATGATGGGATATTACATAGGTTTGGCGAAGTTCTCAGAGAATAAGGGAGAAAGACGCAGGTTGATCTTGAAGGGGTTTCTCCTCGCTGTATTTTTTCACGGAATCTATGACCTGTGTATATTTGCTGTCCCAGTATGGAGCCAGTTCATGGCGCTGGGAATAGTACCAGTATTGATATGTGTGATAATTCTGGCCAGGCGAAAGATTAAACTCGCTCTCAGACAGGATCTGGAAGCTGGAAGGATCAAAACATAGCCTGAAAGTCTGGCAGATACAAATCTGATAATGTATATTACTCCTGACGGGGCAAAGCTGTATTCAGGCTTTGTCTTTTCCTTTTAACAGCACGATGAACAGGAAAACCTTAGTGCTATTCCAGGAGTTGATTATTATGAATATCAGGTATGAAATGCAGGATTACGCTGGTATTCTTGCAGGTTCTGTATTTTTTGGAATTGCCTATTCCTGGTTCTTATTCCCATTTCGTATTTCACCTGGTGGTGTTGGAGGGTTGTCTCAGGTTCTCTATCACTGGACAGGTGTCACAGAAAGTATCTGGATGTTTGGTTTTAATATTCCACTCTTTTTTCTGGGATATTTTATTGTAGGAAAACAGTTCGGTATCAGGAGTTTTGTTGGAATGCTGATGGCAAACACTATGTGCTGGGTTCTTAAGCCTTCTCATTTCTCATTCCTTTCCAGTTACAGTGAAATAGTCCATAATGTTGCTGGGGATGGGGAACTTCCCCGGCTTGCTATGTTTCTCTCAGGCAAATCAGAAACAGATATCCTTCTGGCTTCTCTGGCTGGTTCTGCTATCCTGGGCGTAGGACTCGGTGTGATTTTCAAATTCCGAGGTTCTACAGGAGGGACAGATATTCCTGTCGCCATTCTGAAGAAGTATGGAGGACTATCAATCAGTACCGGTTACTGGATCGTGGAATCTCTTATAATTCTTGCAGTAGGAGTTGCATTCAGGAATCCTACTATCGTTATATGGTCATACCTGAACCTTTTTCTTACAAGCAAGATGACTGATTTCGCATCGGAAGGAATGCCATACATAAAAGCTGTAATGATTGTGACGAAAGAACCGGATCAGGTCCGGGACGCAATTTTTGACAAGCTAAACAGAGGTGTAACTTTTCTGAAGGCCGAGGGCGGGTACAACCGTGAAGAAAAAGATGTTATTTATGTCTGTATTCATCGAAGACAGGTAATGATGCTGAGAAGGATTCTGAAACGTATCGATCCGGACGCTTTCATGGTTCTCCAGGACGCCTATGATGTACTGGGGTATGGGTTCAAGCAGCGGACACTTACATATTGATGATAACTTGCTGGACAACATCGATATGTCTGTAGAATATTAGCCTTGCTAAGTGTTTAATGATCTAACAGAAAGAATCCGGTGAAAACTATACAGTTTTTCGATACACACTGTCATCTCTTTATGGATCCCCTTCGTGGAGACTCGGAAGGGGTTCTCCGCCGCGCAAGGGCAGTAGGGGTAACCCGGCTGATTGTTCCTTCTGTTGAAGCTGAATCCTGGGATCAGGTAAAAGCCCTGGCAAAGAAAACGGGAATATATCCCGCGCTTGGTATTCACCCCTGGAGTGCTGACGAGGGATTTGATACACAATACCTTGAAAACGAACTTACCGTTTCCTCGTCAGTAGCTGTAGGTGAGATCGGACTGGATTTCAAAGTAGAAATTCCTGACAGGAATACTCAAATACGGGTTTTCCGGCAGCAATTGGACGTTGCGCTGGAGCTTGAACTGCCTGTAATTTTACACTGTCGCGGAGCATTCGAAGAAATACTGTCGATCCTGTCTGAAGATAGCTATAGAGGTAATATCACTGGAGTTATACATGCGTTTTCAAGAGGGACACAACTCGCGCGTAGGTTCCTTGATCTCGGTTTCTTCCTTGCTTTTGGCGGAGCTGTAACAAGACCCCGAGCCAGGAGAGCCAGAAAGTCTGCTGTTTTCACTCCTTCAGATCGAATGCTGCTGGAAACTGATGCCCCCTCAATCGGGATGGAAGGGCTTGCTCAAGGTGAGGTGGAGCCTGGTCATGTGACAGAAGTAGCCCATGCGATTGCTGAATTACGCAAAACAAGTGTCGAGGATATAGCTGGAATAACCTGGGTAAACGCCTGCAAGCTGTTCGTGATTGATCCTGATGACTGAAAGACGGTTTGAACGGGTCTTGGACCTTCTTGGAGAGAAAACTCACAGTAAATTGATGAAAACAAAAATTACTGTGATTGGCCTTGGCGGCGTTGGCTGTCATGCAGCAATCGCGTTGGCCAGATGCGGAGCAGGGGTTCTCAAACTTGTTGATTTCGATCTACTGACAGAAACTTCACTCAACAGGAATCCAATTGCCGGTTTGAGCGATATCGGTAACCCGAAAGTTGAGGTGATCGCTTCACAACTGAGGAGAACCTGCCCCGACACCGAAATAGAAACGATTGTAGAGTTTTTTCATGAGGATACTGCTTTGAAAATTCTTGATCCTCCGCCGGATATCGTCGTTGATGCCATCGACAGCCTTAATCCAAAAGTCGCTCTTCTTGAATACTGCGTCAGGAATCGTATTCCTGTTGTAAGCAGCATGGGCGCGTCAGGAAGGAGGGATCCTTCACTCGTAAGAAGAGGTGATATTTCGCAGACAAGTAATTGCCCTCTTGCAAAACAGCTTCGCAAGTATCTTCGTAAGAGAGGAATATCCAAGGGTATTCAATGTGTTTACTCCGTAGAATCAGCCGGGAAACATACTCTGCCACCGGACACGGATGATCAGACACTGGAGAGAGGCAGAATCCGGAACCGCATCCCAAGCCTGATTACAATACCAGGGATATTCGGATATGCTCTGGCTGATCTTGTGCTGAAATCCCTAGAAGAATAAACAGATTGATCCTTGTATTGTTCTTTCATGTCGGATTTGATATTAACACCTTGAGCTAATCAACCAGAAACGGGAGGATGTCATTGAAAAAGATTGCCAGGCTGGTAACAGTTATTTCCCTGATGGTTGTGTCAGCGTGTTTGTTCGGCAGCGATGATGATGATCAGTACGAAGACCGCATTGAGCATAAATACAAGGTTGTCACAGGTGAGATCGAGCAGCTATTCGATAATGGATACATGAGAAGCATCAATATCATACTCTGGCCATACGAGTACTCGGAGGACGGCTTCTACCTCGTCGAATCCCCGGAGATGCTGGATTCGATTTTTTCAGCTGTTAACTACCCGGGGATAGATACACTGTTCCCGGAAGACGGGATGCTCCTGATATATATCGATGGTATTTTCTTTGGTGAGGAACTTACCGAGTACACATATTCATTCATAGATGATACCGTCCATGTAGACCTTACGATAAGAAGATGGCTGGACGGTCCTTACCAACCGGGGATTTATCATCTTGTTTTCCCTATCGGCCTTACTCTGAAATAGTTGCCTGGTTCTAACTTCCCGAATCTATCTGAAATCCGGACATATCTGGCGTCACAGCGATCA
>CBDVBK010000080.1:0-11400 GCA_965372215.1 uncultured bacterium
GATGCCGCCCAGAGGAAGAGGAAGACGCCGCCGGGGCCGGGGCGGTGGATTTTAATAGAAAGGAGGTGTTTTATATGCCGAGATTTGATGGAACAGGACCTGCAGGAATGGGTTCTATGACCGGGGGAGGCAGAGGTTACTGCAATCCTTCTCAGGCTGCTTATGGTCCAGCGCCGGCATGGGGGCGCGGATATTCGAGTACCAGTTACGGGCTGGGCTTTGTACGTGGCCGAGGTTTTGGCCGGGGTTTCAGGCCAGGTTATCGCATGGGTCGAGGCTACGGTAGAGGTTTTGGCCAGCGTGGAGCTTACCCCGCAAGGGGAGGCTGATAGCGTTATGAGATCTTGGTCCAGGGGCTATATAGCTATGATCTTATACGCGATAAGAAAAAATTATAAAGGAGGAATACATTATGCCAGGATTTGATGGAACAGGACCTTCAGGAATGGGTTCTATGACCGGGGGAGGCAGAGGTTACTGCAATCCTTCTCAGGCTGCTTATGGTCCGGCGCCGGCATGGGGACGCAGATTTGGTAGAGGTCGTGGCTTTGGAGGAGGCTACTGGAGAGGTTTTGGAGGATGGTATGGACCCGCCTACAACGCCCCTTATGGGAGTCCCTATAACATGAACCCGGAAGACGAAGTCAATATGCTCAAAGGTGAAGCTGATGCCGTGAAGAGTGAACTTGATGCCATACAGAAGCGTATCGAGGAACTCGAGTCGAAATCTTCGGAAGAATAACTAAAATAACCGTACAAAAGGAATGCCCGATCCCTGTACGGGATTCACGATCAACCCTGTTGTGCGTTTCATATGTCTTTCCGCTTTCTCGGCTTGTCTTTCCTGCAGTTGCCTCTCTCTGGCAGGCTCGAAAGAACTGCTTGCATCTTGCGATAGTTATTCAGCATCACTGTTTTTATTGAGCTGTTGTACAGAAGAGCTGCGGGGTGCTGCACAGGAATTATTTGTTTATCATCAGCCTCCAGGACCTTACCATAAACCTCCTTAAATTCTTGCCTTGACGGTAAAGGAAAGGCGTATTTCTTCAAAAAGTATCTTGTGGCATAATAACCCAATGGAGCCAATATCCTGGGATTAATAAGCTCTATTTCCCGGTCCAGGTACTGGCTGCAGATTTCAATCTCCTCAAACTTTGGCTTTCTGTATTTTGGAAGCATACATTTAACAAGATTCGTCATGTATATTTCTTCTCTATCGATCTGAATCACTCTCAGTAATTCATCGAGTACCTTTCCCGAAGGTCCGATGAACATCCTGCCTTCTCTATCCTCATTCTCTCCAGGTGCCTGGGCAATGAGCATGAGCTTGGCATGCGAATTCCCTTCCCCGCAAATGGCGTTTATCCTGGTTTCAGCCAGACTGCACTTCTTGCATTCCCTGATCTCTTCGTCCAGATTTTCCTTAGGATTATTTTGATTCTTATCCATGCTTCTTCTCCCTAATCCGGACAAAAGGAGTGATATCCTCAGTCAAACTCAATCGATG
This sequence comes from uncultured bacterium, assembly GCA_965372215.1. Taxonomy (GTDB): domain Bacteria; phylum Fermentibacterota; class Fermentibacteria; order Fermentibacterales; family JCC-6; genus Aegiribacteria. The sequence continues at coordinate 1,508 of CBDVBK010000080.1, forward strand.
TTCGCGAATGGCTGGAAAAACACTCGATCAGTATCGTATTGTAAAATCAGTAAATTCATTTTGCGATTCGGTGAAATTCACATTAATTGCTTTAACAACAGAACCCGGCGGACCATGCTCTGCCCACCGGATAAGTTCTTGAAGAGAGCTTTCCTCACCTTCTGCTCTGATAGTAACCGATCCATCCGGAAGATTCTGTACGAATCCATTAAGTTCCAGTGATCTGGCTGTTTCGCATGTATAATATCTGAAACATACTCCCTGAACCCTGCCAATAACGGTTATTTCAACTCTTTTGATATTGTTTCCTCAACTCATTCAACAGAAATCCGGATGTCTGTAACGGTGAATCCACTCTGCTTAAACAGTTTATACGGATTTCTTCCGAAACATCTACAGCCAATATACAAACGTACCACCTGCACATTAAAACAGCAAGATTGAGTGTGAATGTACTGAGAAGCCGTATGAAAATCACAGAATGATCAGGACCTGATCCTCCCGAGTGGTGTACGAAGCATATGATATAGATAAAAGATCAAGGATCTTAGTCGCGTTAACGCTTAATTAACTAAGCGTAAACTTGATAATACGTTGTCAGAGAGAATATCATATATGGAATGGTTTTCGAGAGACTGCCTTTCAAGACTCCCCCAACAGAGCATTAGAACTCGAACTCCAATCCCAGTATGGGCATCATTCTCCACTGGTGTATGTAGTCCTCTTTACGGTCTATCTGGTTCCAGTAGGTGGCTGTAACGTTCCGCCGATTATAAACATTCCATACGGAAGCATAACAGATGAGACTCGATCCTGAGAAGTAGAATCTTCTGTCCACGCGGATGTTCAGAGAATGATAGGCGGGATACCTCTCGGCATTGATCCTTGTTTCATCCAGGATGGTCCGGTTGAACTCCTCACAGGCAGCAAGGTCAAGAGGAGTGTATGGTCTCCCCCCCGCAAACATCCACCTGCAGCTGAATTCCCAGTTACGGTCAAGTCTGTAACCGCCCTCGAGAGTGCAGATCCATCTGTTGTCGAAGATCCAGTTCCTCCATTCCTCTCCGGGACTGCGGTACTCGGACACAGAGTATGATCCAGCTAACAGCCCGTAGAAACCATTCTCCAGCGGGTTGCCACCACGTACGGCCAGACCATTGTACTGATCGTCCACCTTCGCGATTGATGGCAGTCCGGCAATTACGCGGGTGACATCACCAGCTGAACCGGGAGTCCGCCGGATCTGCTCTCCTGCGAACTCCGTCAGGCTGGTTGGCTGGGTATCATCCTCAGCGAAATACTCTGGCCTGACCTCGATGATTCCACCGGATATCACAGCTATCTCTAGTGAGAAATCGATAAAAGTCGTCCTCTTAGACCTGACCATGACATCCGTCTTAACCCTTGAATGATAACCAACGCTGGTGACACTGATGTTGTATCCGCCTACAGGAATATCGGTGATCGTGAAGTTTCCGGAGGCATCGGTAATAGAGCCGTACGAAGTACCGTCCACCATAACGAAAGCGCCAACGACCGGATCCCGAGTTCTTTGAGATACCACTTCACCTTTGATACTTCCAGTAGGCTCAGCTCCAAATGTAACTGATGCCATGACAATAATATGAAGGAATAATAAGTATGCCGGTCTAAGACGCATATGCACTCTCCTGACTATCTCCAAGGATTGATATGATTGCATTAAGACTTGCTAATCATATGATTTAATCATATGTTTAAATCATGTGATTATGATACTGAAAAATGATAATCCGTCAATACCTGACGGGTTGCCAGAAAGCATCGGAGAGGTTACCTTAGCTGAGTCAAACCTGGAGGGTTTATGGAAGATAAAGGCGACACAAGGAAGAGAATCATCCTTGCCGCAATAGACATTCTTAACAGTGAGGGTATCAGCGGAATCACCACACGCCGCATCGCTGAAAAAGCCGGAGTCAACTCCGCTGCCGTAAACTACTACTACGGTTCCAAGGACAACCTTATCGAGCAAGCCCTCAATAAAACACTGGAGCATGTCTTCAGCGACTGGATGATGATCCTCGAATTAGAGGAGCTGGACCTTCCTGTCAGGATCTACTGCCTGCTGGATTTTACGATGGAGGGTATCCTGAGATATCCGGGTGTTGTACATTCGCACCTGTTCGACCCACTGCTGAAAGAGAAAACCAGGATAGCATTCGCGGCAAAGACGGGCTCCCTCCTGGATATGCTTTCTACAATGCTTGAAGAGCGCTTATCTCAGGCAAAGGAAAAACTCAGGCTGTCACTTGGACAAATGCTTCTCACAGTAATGTCCGCAGCCATGATCCCGGAGCTGTTCACAGCGATAACTGAAGATGCTATCACTGAAGCTCAGGCAAGAAGCCGCTTCATTCTTCACCTTCTGAAGCAATTCCTCGGTGTTGAGCTGACGATAACGGATATTATTCAGAGCGATATCATCCGGGTTCGCAAACAGGCTTTCAGAAGTGAATAGCCTCAGCAGCCATTAACATCCTATGCGTTTATGCGATCCTCGGGATCTTCCGGCTGAATCGCTCTATATATAAACGTATACAGCTTTTTCCGCTGGAGGTATTTCGCGGCGGCTTCATTCGCCTGTTTCAGACTGGTCTTCATAACCATCTGGTGGAACTTCTCGGAGAAATCCTCGTCATGGCCGAAAAGCATTGGCGCGTAATCCCGATTGAACACCATCGCAGGTTTCTCTCCCATTTTTTTCCATCGGCCGTCGAAATAGGATTTCGCTTGCTGGAATTCATCCTCTGTAAAACCTTCAGAGCCGGGTTCAGTGATTTCACGGAACATTCCTTCGAGCGCCTGCTTCTCCTTATCGGGCGATGTTCCGATATAAGCCATGAAGCCGCCTGTTCCAAAGTGTTTTACAATCCTCGAATGAGCTGCATAAGCAAGCCCTTCCTTATCCCGGAGATTCTTGAACAATCGCGCTGACATAGCTCCACCAAGCATTTCGCTCACAATTGTCAGTGCCGGGAGATCTTCGTGATCCTCCGGTACTCCCGGAGCTAATACTACTATTATCGTCTGGAAATGTTCTTTCGTTTCAAGCAGTTCCCGTTCAGTGGCGAATTCTTCAACAGGACGTTCAGCCAGCTTTCTGGATTGTAATTTCCCAAATCCCGCTGTAATTTTCTTCAGAAGATCGTCAGGTTCGATATTCCCCGCGAATACAAGTACGGCTTCGGAGGGGTTCAGGAGACCGTTCAAGTATTCCCTTATTTTTATGCTGGCGATACCGGGAACCGTCTCTATCAATCCATTATGCGGAAGGCCATAACCCTTGCGACCGTATAGAACTTCCAATGCCTTGCTAAAAGCATACCACATCGGGAAATCGTGCGTTGCCTTTATCTCCTTCTCAACTGTCGCTCGAATAACCTCTATTGCTTTGTCAGTCATTGAAGGCTCAGTAACCAGTTCATAGTAGAGGTCTATGAATCGGTCGATATTCTCCGGTAGAACAGAACCCCCGACCTGATGACATTCCGCGGAAACATCTGTACTGAATTCCGCTCCGATGGCAGCTGCAGCACTGTCGAATTCCTCTCCTGGGTGAGAAAGCGTCCCCTGAAGCATCGAAGAAAGCGCCAGGTTGGTTATACCCGCTTCAGGGGGGTTTTCAATCGCGGTGCCTGGCAGAGCTATCAACGATGAATAAACCATATTGAGTGACGGATCCGGTATCAGAACAACACGCAGACCGTTTTCCAGTTTGTGAACGGTTTTACCGCGCCGCTGCGCTTCCCACAGCTTTTTATCCGTGAGAACTGGGACTATCGTTTTACTCTCCTCCGGCAAATAGAAAGACCAGTTGGCTTCATGTCCCAGAGATAGGTGAGCCCGTGCCGCGCCGATTATCTGTTGGCGATTCAGTGCTTTTATCCGCTTCCCGAATTCATCTTCCTTCTGGAAACCGATTTTTGCGAAATCCTCGGCCAGACTGACCGCTTTCATGAAATAAGTTTCTTCGAAGCGGGCCTTTCCGGCAAGGACACGATTCTTATGCGATTCCAGTTCACTGTCTGTGGGGCCGGTTGTTTTCAATCGATGGATCTCCTCCATCATTATCGCCTGCACCCGAACAGGATCTGAGTCCTTTCCGCAGAGAGCATTTATTGTAAGGTAACCATCTCCGGCAAGACACTCATCATACGCATACAATTGCCAGGCCAGTTTCTCCTCTGTTATCAGTCTTTGATACAGCCTTGATGATTCACCATCCGTCAGGTACGAATTTATCACCTGCAGCGCATAATAGTCAGGATCATTCATTCCGGGAATTCGAGTACCGTAAGCCGCGACGGATTGGTCTATTTTGCCATGGAGAACCTTGAAGCGTGGCTGCGTCTGTTGAGGTTCGGAAAGGTCGGGTGTTTTTACTTCGCGCGGTAGCAAACCGCCCCAGTTTTCCTCCAGAAGAGGGAATATTTCCTCTGTTCTGAAATCGCCGACCACGATGTACGCCATGTTATTCGGCACATAGTGGCTTCTGTAGTAATTGTATATTCTGTCTCTTGGAACACTTCCGATAAGGTCATGACTACCCAGAACCGTCCTGCGGAGTGGATGCTTCTCGAAAACCAGCTTCAGGAGTCTCTCCATGTTATACCTGATCGGATTATCCAGTGAAATCCGTATCTCTTCCTGAACAACGGAACGTTCGCGGTTGACCTCCTCCGCAGGCAGGATGGAGTTCTGTATCTGATCGGTGTGGATTTCAATTCCGTCGAGAACTTTCTCAGGCGGGATACCTATCGTATAACAGGTCCAGCAATAGCTTGTCATCGCATTGAACATTCCACCTATCGCAGTAACATCTTCGGCAAGCTTACCGGTGCTGCGTTTATCAGTACCCTTGAAGAGCAGATGTTCGAGAAAGTGCGATAAGCCGTCGTGCTCATCGTCTTCGTTAATCGCTCCAACTTTGGCTACTCCCAGTAATTCGACCCAGGGGTATCGGTGATTCTCGAGAAATACGAGCTGCATTCCGTTAGCCAGTTTCGCGATAAAAGGTCTTTCCATTTTATTTCCTTTCAATAATCATATCTGAACTGAACCCATTATAAGCAGTGTCTATAGAATCACTGTTCGACAAGAGACCTGGCGGATGCGGACATCCGCCTATATTGTTCGTCGTTTACCGGAACGTCGCCTTAATCCCACCGAAGGTGGTTTCATCAAGCTGTAATGTGCTGAAGTTTCCCACTTCGACTTCCTTGACCATTCCATACTCCGCAGAAGAACTCACGTATATGGACTCGTTATCGTCGACGGCGTTCTCACGGGCACAGCCTATCCCCGCTATCTGTCCGGTGGGATGCCAGTAGGTTAACTCGTACTCCTCGACAAATTCCCCGTTTTCGTCAAAGACCACTATTTTAGGCGCTAAGTTATTCATTCCGAAGGCAACGAAAAGATGGTTCCAACCATAGGCCACACCCCACGTGTACATGGTTTCTTCATAAAAGGTTGTAAATGTATTCCAGCTCGTACCATCCCATTCAAGAATCTCTTTGAAATCACGGTTTGCCACAAAGAGATGGTTGTTGTCCGGATTAGCTGCAATTCCTGAATTGCATCCGCCAATGAACGGGTTTACCGGAATGTCACCTTCGTGATTGTGAGAGTATGGATTATACAGTCCTATTTCGGATATTTCCCCGTCAACTATTGCGATGCAATCAACACCGCTGTATTCGTACGGATATGCAATGTCCATTATCCACACCGGACCCCAGATGTACTCGAAGTCAATGATTATGTTGTGAGAAGGGTTGTTAGCGAACTTCCCCAGCTTGCAGAACTCGTAAGTGTCCGGGCCGGCTGCCCAGATATTACCGTCTGCCGGATCCCTGGCAAAGCCCCAAACACCAATATCAGGACTTCCCTCAGGATAGAATGCGTCAATTGTATCCCCGGGGGCAGCGAGAACCGAAACGGCTGCCGCAAGCAACACTCCGGCTACAATATTCTTTCTGATCATCCGATCTCCTCCTCTGTTCAGTATCCAGACATTATCCGAAAACCAGTTAATAACCGTAAATAAGATATATATACCCTGTCCCAACGCAGTTCCGGCTATATTCATCTAATTTCAATCACATCCGTTTGTGTGAAGAATTCCTTCTAAGACAGAACAATATTGGATATTCACTCATAATCCAAGTACGTGAGTATCTTGCGTGGTGAAATCCCAATAGCTGAGTAAAGACTAGACTTAATCCTATACTTAGTCCCGACATAGTACTGACTTAGTACTAACTTAGTACTAACTTAGTACCGACGTTTCTGCAAAAAGCACAGAAATGGTATTCAACAACTATACTCTAGCAGATATCCTATAAAACGTTAAGATACAAGACCATCCTAAGGATTGATGATTGATTAAATCATAGGTAGACGAGGACCGGAGACATAATCAATCACTGAGTCCAGATAAGAGTACTGTATGATCAGTTTTTGAAGAATAGGTGAAATATCCTAATGCCACTGGAGAAGGGAGTACGGGAGACTCAGGTTGAATCATGCGAAGCACCTGAAGCACAGCCTGACCTTGCGCCAGAAGCATGGAGGAGTAGAATATACACAATCGAGTCACTTCCGAAGCTATCTTGATGAGTGGAGAAAATCATGGGGATTGGTCAAAATGCTCGAGTCTTTCTCAGCCACTCTACACAGGACAGGGACATCGTAGAACGGGTCCTTTCATATCTTGAGTCTCACGGTCAGCACTGCTGGATTGCCCCAAGGGACATTCCTCCTGGAGCCGACTGGGCCGAGTCGATCATCGATGGCATTGATTCAGCATCCTGGATGGTACTCATCCTTTCGGAGCACTCGAACAGGTCACCTCAGGTTCGCCGTGAGGTTGAGAGAGCTGTAAGCAAGGGCGTAACCATCATCCCTCTCATGATAGAAAAGTTTGAGCTATCCAAGTGGATGCATTTCTACATTTCCGCGCATCAAAGGTGTGATGTCACAGAGTTACCACTTGAAGAGAAGCTCCCCGATTTACTTGAAGTTCTCTTTATCAAGATTGATGAGAAGCAAGACTCATCAGACCTTTCCGACCTTTCATCTCTTCTCGAGGAAGACTTGGACAGGTTGTCTCTAGCCCTGGATAACGGGAGTGACGAGACCAAGCGTCTTCTTATTGGAGAGAGAAGGTGGGTAACCGTACTGAATATCCGTACAGAGTTGTCCGACTCTGAGTTATCCAATTCAGCAAGGAATACAATATCGAAGACAATAGAAAACCTCGTGATTCGATTTCTGAAGAGCTACGGTGGCTATCTTGATGAGAAGGACAGAGGTTGCTACTGCTGCGTGCTTGGACTTGAACGTGTTCTCGAGGATGACAACTACAGGGCGGTAAGCTGCGGTATCCATCTGTTCAACGGTTTTGGGGAACTAAACTCTGTTCTTCGTAGTAAGGGCTTCTCGGTTAACTTCGGTCTGGGTATTGCTTCTGGAATGCTGGAAGTAGTACAAACCGGTACAGATCATCCAGAATCCCGTGGAGAGGTGCTGGCAGTTGCAGAAGAGCTTTCATACCTTGCATCGAATGAGGTACTTGTCTCCAGTGGTGTTCATAAGAACGTCAAGGGACAGTTCAGATGGGAACAGTATTCCGAGGGTGTTCACCGAATAGCCGACTATAGCTTAACGGATCCGGAAACAAAGGTACTTAGCATCCGTTCTCCGTTTGTTGGGCGCAAGGAAGAGCTTGCACAATTGAATTCTCTTCTCGAAAGACAGCAGCATGGGATTAATAAGAACCGCCGTGGTGGCTCAAAGCACTTAGTAATGGGAATTAAAGGTGAGGCTGGTATAGGCAAGTCGCGTCTTGTGCATGAGTTCATAGAAAGCAGCATCAAAGAAAACGAAGAGATTCTTGAACTTAGGGGGCAGACGCTTTCCTTCGCCCAGCCATCTTATTGGTTATGGACTACACTTCTGCGTAACCTGCTTGATATTGAATTTGGCACTAATCTAGATTACTATGAGTTCAAAGAAAGGCTCACGAATTTGAGTGACGACGAGGATCTGATCAACTCAGCTCCTTTTCTCTCCGAGCTTCTTTCGATTAAGTCCTATGACAGAAGACTCGAAGAATTTGATGGCAAGACCATAGCTATGAAAACCAGGATAGCCTTTCGCAATCTCCTGAAATCTCTTTCAACCGATAAGTGCCTGGTTGTTGTTCTAGAAGACCTTCACTGGCTGGATTTGACGGATAGAACAGTACTGGAGTTTATAGTAGGCAACTGTGACACTGACAGATCCATTGTTTTCCTGCTTCTTTACAGACCCGAAGGAGAGGATGGTAATTCAGTCGAGTTCGATATCCATTCCAACTACGCCGAGGTTGAGGAGATCAAAGTAGTGGAGGTGGATGAGGAGACATCCAGTAAACTCATCGAGGAACTCTTCAATGAGATCAGTGAAAGCTGCAAGATTGAAATGCAAGTTAAGAACTTCATTCTGAATCATTCCAGGGGCAATCCGTTCTACCTTGAAGAGCTTGTTCTTAACCTGGTGGAATCAGACATACTTGCAGAGCACTATGGTGAGTGGAGTTTCCAAAGACCTTTGGAGAAAGTTTTCGTACCAGACAGCCTCACGGGTCTACTTCATTCCCGCCTTGACAGGCTTCCTGAAACCTGGAGGAATGTTCTCCAGAACTCCTCAGTTCTTGGGATTGAGTTCCAGTTAAAACTCTATCGCAAACTTTCAAATAAACTCCAGCTTGGAGAGCTACGCTCAGAGACCTTTGATGGCCTCGAGCGCAAGCAAATGCTACTGAGTGAGGTAAGCGCCTTTGAGAAGAAGTATGTCTTCAGGCACATGCTTGTCCATGATACTGCTTATTCGAGCATCCTCATAGAAAACCTCCCGAAGCTTCACAAAGCGGCTGCTGAGAGTATTGAGGAGATGTTCGAGGGAGAGAAGGAGCAGGTATCATCAATCCTGACTTATCACTGGGAGAAGGCTGGAGACATGCCAAGGGCAATCGCGTGGGGCATGAAGGCTCTTGAACATGCCGTTAAGAGTTACAGCAACGAAGATGCTCTCGAGCTTTCGGAGAAGCTTGAAGGCTGGCTGGAAGATATGCCAGACGGTGACGAGAATACCGAGGTCTTGTTCGGAGTTCTCTCCAGTCAAGAAAAGGTCCTTAACTTGCTTGGCAGACGCGAGGAGCAGGAACTGACAATTGACAGGATGATTGTAATTGCTGAAAAGAGAGGCTCTGCGGAATGGATGGCAGATTCATATCGAAAAATTGGTAACTTGGTTCGAATTACTGGCTGCATGGACAAAGCTCGTGCACATTACGAGAAAGCCCTTGAGATACACCGCGAGGTTGGAAATCGCCGATTCGAGGGAATTGTCCTCGCAAGTCTTGGCATATTGAACCGCGAGCAGGACCGCATGGATGAGGCTCTTACACTTTACGAGAAAGCCCTTGAGATACACCGCGAGGTTGGAGATCACCGAAACGAGGGGATTGTCCTCGGAAGTCTTGGCATATTACACCGCGGGCAGGGCCGCATGGACGAAGCTCGTGCACATTTCGAGAAAGCCCTTGAGATACACCGCGAGGTTGGAAATCGCCGATCCGAGGGAATTGTCATCGGAAGTCTTGGCATGTTGCACCGCGGGCAGGGCCGCATGGACGAGGCTCGTGCACATTATGAGAAAGCCCTTGAGATACACCGCGAGGTTGGAGATCGCCGATCCGAGGGGAGTGTCCTCGCAAGTCTTGGCATATTGCACCAGGAGCAGGGCCACATGGACGAGGCTCGTGCACATTATGAGAAAGCCCTTGAGATACACCGCGAGGTTGGAGA
>CBDVBK010000081.1:0-11272 GCA_965372215.1 uncultured bacterium
ATTCTTCATGATCAGTATACACTCCGTTCATATACTGAATGTAACTGTTTACATTGCGAATAACAAAGTTAAGAAATGGGACTCCATTAACACCCAAGGGATTCAACATGTTAGAAGTAGTGAATCAACCTGAGAACAAAGTGGCGGAAGGGGTGGGATTTCTCTTCACTCACCGAAATAGGAATTATGCGGGTTAGTTCCTTTCACGATATGACCTTGAACTTGAGTTACAGCCCATTCTGAAGCATATTATCATGATCAGTTCTATATGTAATATTATCGACAGTCATAAAGGAACATGAACAACAGCATCAATAGAAGAGAAACAAGGCAGGTTATGGTAGGTGATGTCGCCATCGGCGGCAAAGCGCCTATATCCGTGCAGTCCATGACTACTGCTCCAACCTGTGACATACAGGCTGTTGTCAATCAAATAGAAAGCCTGGCTCAACTGGGTGTTGAGATTGTCCGTGTTGCGGTTCCGGATATGGATTCGGCAATAGCTCTGGAAAAAATCGTTGAATCATCACCCGTTCCTGTTGTAGCGGATATCCACTTTGATCCGGAGCTGGCACTTATCGCGCTTAAGGCCGGTATTCACAAACTCAGGCTGAACCCGGGGAACATCAGGAATAGCCGGGATATCCGGCGTATTGCGGAAGAAGCTTCCGAACTGGGTGTACCGATCAGGATAGGAGTTAACTCCGGCAGTATTCCCGGAGATCTCAGAGACAGGTACGGGGGAGTGAACAGAGAATCTATGTGGGCTTCCGCAAGAAGGCATCTGGATCTGCTGGAAGCTTCCGGTTTCCGGGATATCGTACTTTCTCTTAAATCCAGCGATCCCTTGCTGACAGTGGCTGCCAACAGAATGGCATCAGCTGAATGTGATTATCCTCTGCATCTTGGTGTTACTGAAGCAGGGCCACAGCTTACCGGGAGTGTAAGGAGCACGGTTGCTCTGACGCTTCTGCTTGCAGAGGGAATTGGAGATACCATCCGGATCTCGCTGTCCGGAAATCCGGAAAAGGAACCTGTGGTAGCGTGGGAGATTCTTTCATCTCTTGGAATCAGAAGAAGATTTCCACGGTTAGTATGCTGTCCAATGTGTGCCAGATCCCGAATTGATGTGGAGAAACTGGCTTTATCCGTTCAGCAGCATCTTGCCGGAATAGAAGGAGACTTTACATTAGCCATCATGGGGTGCGAGGTTAACGGCCCCGGAGAAGCTCGAGAGGCGGATATCGCAGTGATCGGAACCCCCTCTGGAGTTCAGCTCTTTATTGATGGAATAAATACTGGAGAACTTGAGATGTCTGATCTCGTAGGGCATCTTGATAAGGCTGTAGATTCATATATTCGAGAAAAACGCGGAACTTCAGGAGGATGTGACTGTGGTTGCAAAGAAAACAATTCAGATTCAACTTGAAAGACTTGCCGAGGAGCAGTTTGAAGAACTCGATATGCGCTTCACGGATGCTCTGGGGTACTGGCGCCATGTCACTGTGCCGGCTTCAGTTGTCGATGAGGAATTTTTCCATCGGGGGGTAGGGTTTGATGGATCTACATTAAAAGGCATGACCCAGACCGAGTCGGGAGATCTGATTCTTCAGCCCGATCCCAGGAGAGTATTCGAGGATCCGTTTACCGCGAGAAAAACACTTGTTGTATTTGCCGATATAATCCACCCCGATACGGGTAAGCTCTTCTCAAAAGACCCCAGAGGAGTAGCCCGGAAAGCGGCCGGTTACCTGAGATCTTCAGGATTGGCTACGGACAGTTTCTGGGCGCCGGAGTTCGAGTTCTATATTTTTGACGAGGTTTCATTCTGGATGGAACCCGGGAATCAGGGTTACTGCCTGAGGAGTATTGAAGCACCTGAAAACTCGAAAAACCCGGATTCAAAAGGATATGTTCATTCAGATAAATCTGGTTACCACATGATGTATCCTGTTGACAGTCTGCATGATATAAGGTCAGAAATAGCATATCATATGCAGAAGGCGGGTATACAGATCAAGTACCACCATCATGAAGTCGGCAGAATGGGACAGAGCGAGGTTGAAGTCAATTTCACACCTTTCCTCAGTGCGGCTGACAATGTGATGCTTGGTAAACATATAGTTCGTAACGTCGCTCTTAAACACGATCTGTCCGCAACCTTCATGCCGAAACCGATTGAGGGAGAACCGGGTTCCGGCATGCACTTTCATATGTTCATGACGAAAAATCAGGACAGGATCTTCTACGATAAGAGCGGGTATTGCAATCTCAGCAAAACCGCTCTCAGCGCGATTGCCGGGATTCTTCATCATGCCCCCGCCATCTGCGCGTTTTCAAACGCTACTGTCAACAGTTACCGGAGGCTCGTACCCGGACAGGAAGCACCTGTCTTCAGATTCTTCTCAGGCCCTAATAGAAGCGCTTCGATAAGAGTACCGTCTTACGCAAGAACACCGGATTCAATGAGGTTTGAATACAGGGTTCCGGATGGAAGCGGAAACCCATATCTATCCATGAGCGCAATACTTATGGCAGCTATTGACGGTATGAAGAAGAAAATGAATCCGGAGAAACTGGGATACGGCCCAATTGACGAAAACGTCTTCTCACCGGATTTCAACACAGATAACCTCGCGATGCTTCCTGAGAAACTGGAAGAAGCCCTTGATGCTCTGGAGGAAGACCGGGAGTTCCTGCAGGAAAATGATGTCTTTGCTCCCGAGTTGATAGATGATTACATAAAGGTCAAACGCGAAGAAGCTGCGAGTTTCTACGGAAGCCCGCATCCAAGAGAGCATGCGCTGTATTTCAGCCTTTAACAGAGAGGAAATTTAATGAAAAAACTATTGACCCTTACATTCCTGATTCTACTAATAGCGTGCGGGGCTCAGGAATCCCCATCGGAAGAGGTCGTTGATGAACCAATCACTACCTCCGAAGAATATGTTCTTCCGGAAGCTGATGTCTATCTGACAATCACCGATTCCATTGGTGTAGATCTTGGCGACAGCAATTATGTATTTGGCGCTATTGTCGGAGTTAACCTTACTTCAGAAGGTGATATCGCAGTACTGGATATGCAGAAAAGTTGTATCAGTCTCTTTACACCCGAAGGCGAGTTCATCGAGCGAATCGGGCGCCAGGGCAGCGGCCCCGGTGAGTTTCTGCTTCCTACAGGAATGGCTTTCTTCCCAGACGGCGGGTTTGTCGTATCTGACGGAATGAGTGGTAAACTCACTTATTTCGACTCCGATCTGGAATATGAATCGGAGTTGGCAGGCTTTTTTCCTGCTCCACCAGCCAATATTTCAGGGCTGGAAGGCGGAGCTATCGTTGGTATGAAACCCGATTTCCTGCAGAACGAAGAGGGCATGTTCATGGGATTCACCATCGCGAGATGGGAGAAGGAACAGGCTGAACCCACAGTGATCTATCATTCCAGCATGTCTCCATTCGATCCTGCTGATATGACTACCATGCTGGAAGATATATTATTCTTCGGAACAGCACCCGATGGCAGGGTCTTTACTGCACCTATATCCAGTGAGGAATACATTTTCACCGTATGGAATTCCGAAGGTGAAGAACTGATCGTCATATCCAAAGATGATTTCGAGCGGATTGCGAAAACCCAGGAAGAAATTAATATCGAAATAGAAATAACGAACAACATGATGATCCAGCAGGGAATGCCACCGGAAATGGCAAACTGGGAGCCGGATCCGTATCGAGCTGCAATAGGCGGATTTGGTGTTGATGGACAGGGGCGTCTCTGGGTTAGAAAGGGAACTACTTATACTCCCTCATTCGATGTCTACGATCTGGATGGAAATCTTCTCTTTACCGCAGCGCTTGATGCCGGAGAGAGAACCAGCACATGGGGTGTTAACATAGAAGGGGATAAATTCATAGCTTTCGACGCTGATCCTGAATTGTATCCCCAGGTGTTCATAGGGGATCTGCCGGAATAACTGGCTGAAGAAGAGCTCTTACCGGGGAACCGTCTCCTGATTCTATTCTGAGTGGAAGACAGATCAGAAGATATTCCCCGGGGTCTATCTCACCGAGCCATAGATTTTCCACTATGGGAATGGATGCTTCAAGGAGTATTCTGTGAGCGTTCGATGAATCAGGAGGATCGACGGAAACCGAATCGATTCCGAGCAGAGCGATTCCCATTTCACGGGCGGCTTCAGCTGCCGAAGCTGTTAACGAAGTATAATTATTGAAAATGTCTGTCTGATTCGAATGAGAGGAAGCTGTTTTCAGCAGTAGGGCTTTTCCATGCAGTGAAAGCCCCGACAGCACATCTTCATCGATTACCTTTTTGTCGCTGCAATCCACCAGGGTAGCTTTCAGAATAAGCCTGGTCAGAGGAATATTGTCCACGGTTGCATCACAATGAGCAAGGTGGGCGGGAGCATCCATATGCGTTCCCGAATGAGAGCTCATCTTCAATGCGGATGTAACGAATCCATCGGCAACCGTTATGAGTTTTCGATTGAACTGCTCGTCCCCCGGCCAGAATGGTGTATTTTCGGAAAGCGGTCGTGTTATGTCCACCATTCTATCCGGCGAAAGCGAATACGTTTTTTTCATCAGTTTTACCTCATCATCCGAGTCCCTATGGCTATCGGGTTAAAAACCTCATTCAAGCTGCATCAATTATATATACTGAAGAAAGGAAAATTCCACGCGGATTATTCAAAGCGTCATCACCAGTGCCGGGTACGCTGATTAGAAAAGAGAAAACAAGCTAACTATGAAAGCTGTAACAGAGCAAGAACCGATTTCCATGGATTCACTGCGTCAAATGGCGATGGGTCGCTTCGGCGATATGGTCAAAGCTGTGGTAGATGTAGCCCGTGGGATCATGGTCGTTGACGCAGATCTGCATTCTGATGAAGAAGCTGAGCTGCTGGTGACAGGTTCACGGCAACAGGATATATGGGGAATCAACCTCTACCCGGAACTGCCTCTTGAGGACTGGCTGGAGTTTGATTCGATGATAAATTTGCGACCGTCCTCTGGAAATCGTTCCAGAAATGTGGATGATCCTTCAATCCGCGAACAGATTCGTGATGTGGTGGATCGTTTGGTGTTTCGATGAAGTCCTCTCCTATGCACAAGGATCTCGCCGGAGGCCGCTGGTGGGAGCTGTCGCTGTACGAGCAGCTGGGAAATGTAGGTAGCGAGGTCAGCAGGGCACTTCGCTGGAGAACCCGCAATCCACAGATATCTCAAGGAGCATTTGAGCGTGCATTGGAGCTGATGGATCTCACTCTTGATGATCCCCGTCACCGGCGCTCGGTTATTTGCCTGCGCGAACTCGCAAGAGCTAGAGAGGTTATGGTCGATTTCCTTTCAGGCTCGAATGAATACCAATCCACTGATGTATCCCTGCAGCGGTACTTCGACGCTTTTGCTGTTGCCGCAGCCCTGGCGCGTGACCGTGCTCTTCTCAAGAATTCATCAGGGTGAAATCAGATTTATGAAGTAACAACAGGACAGATTGTATTCAGAGGACAAACCTCGCACCGGGGTTTGACCGGTTTACATATTCTCTGACCGAATGTTACCATTATGTGATTTATTCTGGTCCAATATTCAGAGGGAAAGATTTTCTGAAGCTGCATTTCGGTTTCTTCAGGTGCAGATGTTCGTACAAGACCAAGTCTGTTTGAGATTCTATGTACGTGAACATCGACACATATAGCAGGCTTTCCGAACACCATTCCAAGAACGAAATTGGCCGTTTTTCTTCCCACTCCCGGAAGACTCAGGAGATCCTCAATGTTATCCGGCACCTCTCCATCAAACCTGTTCTGAATTAATTCGGCTGTCTTCTTCAGCTGTTTTGCTTTCTGCCTGAAAAATCCAGCCGGTTTGAGCAGTGTCTCCAGTTCTTTCATGTCAATAGAGATCATCGACTTAACATCAGGGGCTGATTTCAGTACTCTCGCAGATACTGCCCTGGTAACCGCATCCCTTGTTCTGAGGCTTATTACAGTTGATACAAGGACCGGGAAAGCTTCCTGTGATTCTTCGAGAGGAGCCGGGGTACCAGGCAGGCCTCCAGCATGTTTCATTGATTCGAGAACCTCAAGTGCTCGCAGATTGGTCAATGTTCTACTTTTACAAATTTCAATCCCGGACGCTGCCCCTGCTTCAGGCTGAGAGCAATTTTCCCGTCAAGAAGAGAGATAAGATCATCACCAAGCGCTTCTCTCCGCCAGCCGGATAGTCCCGGAATCGAAGAGAAGTCCTCCTCCGAACGGGGAGGACTTTTCGCAAGAGCATCCATCATTTCGGATGAGAGAAGCAGGGCAGGTGAAATGCCCAGTCTGTTGGATTCCTGTTTCAGAAATATTCTGAGGATATCCCTGCGAGCTGAAATACCGGGTTTTGAGTGGTATTTTGGAATGTCAGGGATATCTTTCGGCGGGTTGGTTCTGGCTTCCCTGATTACTTCCAGCATTTCCTTTCCCCATTTATTAACAAACCCGGAAGAGATTCCCCTCAGCCTTGACAGGCTGCTTATTTTCTCAGGGGCCATTGCGGTGATCGCTCCAAGGATGTGATCCCTTACTATATAATTGCGGGGTTTATTTAGTTCCTCCGCTATCTTTTCTCTCCATTTAACAAGAGCCCAGAGAACAGGTAGTCTGCTTGTCGTGATTTTCCCGGTGGATCTGACTTTCTGGAAAACCTTTTTCAACGGAATCTCATATGTGGAGGGTAAAGTGAGTGATTCAGCCTGTTCTGTGTACCAGTTCAACCGGCCTGTTGATTTCAGCCTTTTCATCTGATTACGGTAAATCGAAAGGAGGTATCTGACGTCATTGAGGGCATATTCGATCTGCTCCTTCGAGAGAGGCCTGATAGACCAGTCGCTCAGTGTATGCCCTTTCTGCGGGGCTTTGCCGCACTCGGTTCTGATAAGATTGTAAAGAGAGATCTGAAGTTCATAACCAAGAAATGCGGCAGCAAGCTGCGTATCGAATACGGAGGAAAAAACTATACCAAGATGATGCATGAGAACATCAATATCGTTTCTGGCCGAGTGAATAACTTTAACTGGAACTTCCGATTCCAGAAGTTCGGCGATAGGAGAAAGATCCTCAATCCCGAGAGGGTCGACTGCTACCGGACCGTTCCTGCCCGCGAACTGTATGAGAAACAGTTCAGGCCAGTACCTTTTCTCTCCATGAAATTCAGTATCCAGCGCAATGACATCTTCTTTTTTCAGATTCTCAATCAGTTTGTTCAGCTCTTCCTGAGTATCGATTAGGGTTGTATTGCTCAAAGATTCTCCTGATCAGGATTGTGTGATAATGAATTCAAAGACGATCTTACCGAATCGGAGTGCAGTTCTATTCTGCTCGTTTCATCATGGAAGGGGCAGAAAACACCTTCCTCAGTAATTTCATAGTAGACGTAACCGTTATCCGGACAGCGAAATCCCCCCCGCTGGCTGAATTCCCCATCACTCTCCTTGAACATTTCGACAAAACTGTCAGGGAAGCGATAACCTGCGAGAATGTAATCAGAGACAACCCCTGCGAGACTGTCTCGCAAGAGCATACAATTGGATCCTCCGACATCCAGACCGTCTCCAAGATGACCTGAAGGACAGAGAAGCATGCTCCCTTCAAGGGAATAGGGCTCACCGCATATCGGGCAAGTGTATTCTCCGGGATCAACTCCATTGCGATATGCCGGGATTACCGTTTCCTGAGCGAAAGCAGTACACATTACAGTAGCCCTTCCAAGAAGATTATCGAGTGATGAATCTCCCGATACTTCCCATTCTCCAGAGTCACCCTTTCTGAGCCAGATCTTTCTTGATCCTCCCTGCTCGAGATCCACGGAAATTGTGTACCCGCGAGATTCAATGTTACCAATAGTGATTCTGCCTGATGAAGGCGAATTATCGAATAACTCAAGAAAGGCCGGGCTGACCAGCGCCGCAAGGCTATCAGACAGCAGGAGGTGTGAATCTTCAGTATTTCCTGAAGAGAGGGTTCCCAGATACTCGCGGGATGTGTCAATCAAAGCCTTTCCGGTACTTGAAGTACGAGCCATGAATGCAGCTGAGATCAGAATCGCACAGATAACCAGCCAGCGCACTTCTAGTTCCTGCCACCAGAACCGCTTGATGTGCTGCTGAAAAGACTGAGGAAATCAATTCCTGTTCCGTTTAGGATTATTCCCCATTCTTTGGCCGTATTCTCTCCGCCAAGACAGTAAAAGACCTCAGCAGTCAGGTCAATATTCTCGTTGTTCAACATGAAACCGGCTCTGAGATCCTGCCGGCTGAAATCACTGTTATTCTGACCGATCGTATTTCCGTCGATCTTTGCTTCCGTTTCACCTCTTGTTGCTATTTCTCCTCCAATTCTCAGGCTAAGCTCAGGATTCATTGGGAGGACGAGGAAACCTGTAAGATGAAGTTCAATAGGAGGTTTTGTTTCCGCGGAATCTCTTCGTGATGCGTGAAGAGCATCCCATGCCCACAGGTAATAACGGAGGCCTGCGGTAGCTTCCACGCTCAGGTTCGATCCCTGTGATATCGGTGATTGAATAGTCATAGCTCCGTCAAACGCGAAATGTCTGTCGCTTTCTGAATAATCACCTGACTCCAGCGCTCCTTTTAAAGGAATTCTTATCGCTCCTCTTGCTATGAGCATGGGCGATCTTGAAAGCCATCCATCAAGAGATATCCACGGATCGGTTA
Source organism: uncultured bacterium (assembly GCA_965372215.1). Classification (GTDB taxonomy): domain Bacteria; phylum Fermentibacterota; class Fermentibacteria; order Fermentibacterales; family JCC-6; genus Aegiribacteria. Next base: position 8,741 of record CBDVBK010000081.1, read on the forward strand.
TCCCCACGCCGGAGGTTTCGGAAGGTCCCTGAAGCTGAAGGTGGCCGGGAATAATAATTGAAATCGTATGGCTGTTTGTCAGACCGTATCTGCCGGCGAACTGAAATCTCAGAACGCCCAGACCGGTTGAATAGTCATGAAGCTCGCTGTTGCCAAGAGAATCGGTAAACCAGTACTGGTTTGCTCCGAAATACCCCAGGGCAACGTCCCCGTCTGATTCCATCGAATGAAGAACACTTGTAAGATTATTGTAGTAAAGCGGGTCATACGAAAATGAAATACCGCATACAACAAACAATATAACCAGAAGAAATCGATAATTAGACATATTCTTCCCTTTCACTGAGTATCAGTTCTGCAATTCAATTTTCGACAGTTCAAACATAGTTCTTTTCAGGCAGTTGACATAAGCCGTATATGCTTTTCTAATAGTATGGATTGTATATTGCAAGTCATGTTGACTAATTTTATTCAATACTTGAAAGGAAGGGAAAATGAAATCACGTGGTTTCATACTGTTAATAACACTTCTTCTGCTAACAGGAAGTGCCTTTTCACTCCCCTCGGTAATGGGGTTCAGGGGAGTAAGCAGGGTTCTTGATGCAAGAACCATCGGCGAGAACGAAATGGCTTTTGCTCTGATTGGCCGGTACTGGACCAGTTCAAACAAATTCGATGATCTTCACTATCGCGCCCGTAATACCACGTCAGATACTGTATTGAGTGTGGAAGATTCGGAGCATTTTGCCGAGGGTTTCTTCGTTCTGGATTACGGCTTGATGAGCTTTATTGAAATCGCTGCACGTATCAGTTATATAGGCACATACTACGAATTCGACCTCACACCTCCCAGAAATCAGACAATTGGTCAGTGGGATGGAATTCACGGAATGGGCGATGTGCTGCTGGGATTGAAGGCTGGATTTACCCCTACTCCTGCTAGCGAAGTTCTATGGCTGGGAGTGGGCAACTGGTTCTCTTTTGCTCCTAAAAGTAATAATACGGTGGTTTGCGAAGAATATGACGGCAGATATGCAGCCAGCACTCCGATGTATTCCATGCGCAGACCCAGCCTTTCTACCGGACATACAAGTATAGGTTTTGGCGGTCTGATTTCCGCCGATATGGCTAACATATGGCCTGGAACCCCCATTCGCGCCCATGTCAATGTCGGGTACTCAATGTACAAACAGACAATCAGCATGGAAGATTACGTACTTGAATTTGACAGTACGGGAAGCAGATCAAGAACAAACCTGACTGATGTGAGTCTGCTGGTTAAGGATAACGCGCTGGATATGGGATTCGCCATTGAATTTCCCACCAAGTTCGCGGTTATCTTCACTGAGTTTTCCCTGAAGAAGTATCTTGACAGAGACAATTACAGCACCGTCTCTTATTTCACTCCCGGAATCCGAGTATTCTCAGGTGGCGGAGTCATTATGGACTTCAGCTTCAATATGGGATTGACGGATTTCAATCCAGAATATTTCGACTTCGGACATGATCTTTATCAGTCCGGAAGCGTATCAACTGAAGAGAGAGAGCAGAGAGCACCTCTTCCCGAAGGCGGCACCCAGGACTGGGGCGTTTCGATGAGCATAGCTTTCTCCAGCGATCTGATCGATAAGGGACCGGGAATCACAACAGGAACAGTTTCAGGTATGATCACTGATTTCGAAACGGGTGAACCTGTGGAAGCTGAAGTTTCCTTCCCCGGCATACCTGTACAGGGTGTTACTTCTGATCCTGAAACAGGTTTCTATTCGGTCACTCTTCCTGAAGGAAGCATTCCCGTTACTGTTTCCGCGGAAGGCTACAATGCCGCGTCTGCGACGGTGGTTCTGGAAGCCGATCAGGATGTTGTGGTTGATTTTTCTCTTGAGGTAAAAGCCGGACAGGGACAGATTGCCGGAACGGTTACGGAGTTCGAGAACCACGATCCGCTTCAGGCTACGATAACTATCGATACAGAAGAACCTATCACAGTTGAATCTTCCGCGGCTGGAGTATTCCAGATTGACGCGCCGGAAGGAACATGGACAGTAACGGCTGAGGTTGACGGATACGTTTCCCGTTCCCAGCCTGTTGTTATTGCCGCAGATCAGACTTCAATTGTCGATTTCGTCCTGAGACCCGCCCTGGAGACAGGACAGGTTCTATCCTTCGACAACATTTACTTCGACAGCGGCAGCGCGAATCTTAAACCGGAATCCTACTACGTTCTGGATAACGTGGTTGAAATACTCGATGCGAATCCGAACGCCAGAGTTCAGATTGCTGGGCATACAGATTCTGATGGCAGTTCAAGCTACAACCAGACCCTCAGTGAACAGAGAGCTGCTTCGGTATTCACCTACCTTGTTCAGCGCGGAGTATCCGCTTCCAGATTGACAACACTGGGCTTCGGAGAAGTTCAGCCGGTAGTACCGAACACTTCTGCTTCAAACAAAGCGATGAACAGAAGGATTGAGTTTACGGTTCTTTCGAACTAGATACATCGAAGAGGGGCGGATTATCCGCCCCTCTCTC
>CBDVBK010000082.1:0-11181 GCA_965372215.1 uncultured bacterium
GTCTGCGTCCACAGGGAGTCTCCGCTGGAGTTCGTCTTTATAAGATAGACATCATCGATTCCTGCACCGTAGGATGCAGTTTTTCCAGTAATAATGTATCCGCCATCGCTGGTCTGCTGGACTGAATAGCCTGCATCATAATTAGAACCTCCGAAAGTTTGCGTCCACAGGGAGTCTCCGCTGGAGTTCGTCTTTATAAGATAGACATCATTGACTCCTGCACCGTAGGAGTCAGTAGCTCCAGCAATAATGTAGCCCCCATCGCTGGTCTGCTGGACAGAATAACCCCATGTAAAAGAAGAACCTCCGAAGGTCTGCGTCCACACGGTGTCTCCGCTGGAGTCCGTCTTTATGAGATAGATATCACACATACCTGCACTATAGGTGAAAGTATATCCAGTGATAATGTAGCCCTCATCTGCGGTCTGCTGTACAGAAGAGCCCCATTCAAAAAGAGAACCTCCGAAGGTCTGTGTCCACAGGGAGTCTCCGCTGGAGTCCGTCTTTATAAGATAGACATCATTGCTACCTGCACCGTAGGATGCAGTAGCTCCAGTAATAATGTAGCCCTCATCTGTGGTCTGCTGGACAGAAACTCCATATTCAGAAGCGGAACCTCCGAAGGTCTGTGTCCACAGGGAGTCTCCGCTGGAGTCCGTCTTGATGAGATATACATCGAAGTTGCCTGCACCGAAGGATGCAGTAACTCCAGCAATAATGTAGCCCCCATCTGTGGTCTGCTGGACAGAAAAGCCTACATCCCAATCGTCCCCCCCGAAAGTCTGCGTCCACAGGCTGTCTCCACTTGAGTCCGTCTTTATGAGATAGATATCCCTGCTGCCTGCACCGTAGGACGTAGTGTATCCAGTAATGATGTATCCTCCGTCAGTGGTCTGCTGAACACAATAGCCTATATCAACATCGTTACCCCCGAAGAACTGCGTCCATACAGTATCAGGAGGCTGGGCATATATATCCTGTCCCCAGAATAGAATCACGAATCCCGCAGCAAGTACCACAGGTTTTATAATACAACTCCTTTTTCAATAATGATATTGCGAAAAGACGCATTTCGATTGCATGCTTTTCAACCTTCTGTTCAGATGTGCCATATTAAAGAATGCTAATGCAAGCATACCGGTTGCAATGAAATGGTATGTGTCTTGTATGCATCTTACCGAATCCCATTTAGATATTTATTCCTTGTAACTTAAATACAAATACTCCACACATGTGTCAATGAAAACATATTACGACGGATGGCAAGAACCATGGCGGGGCATCATGATAGATTATCGAACTTTCTTCGTTGAATTAACTGAGGAGAGTATTAAAACAATCCAACGAGCTTCTGAGGTCTTTAGTGCCGCTTGCAGTGGCTAACCGAAATCTGCTTCTTGAGCTACTCAATCACTACGAATCTCTGCGTTGCCATGAACTCCCCCGAAATCATCCTGCAGAAGTAGATACCGGGGGTAAGGTCATTAAGCTGCACCTGGTGAGTTCCCATAGAGTACTCTTGCTGAGAAGTAACAATCACAAGCCGTCCCGTGAGGTCGAAGATCGACAGTTCAACCGGAGATAACCCAGGAACAGCGAAACCTATATTCGGTGAACCGTTGGCAGGATTTGGTTCTGCTCCGAACAGCAGATACTCAGTCACATGTGGATCATCCCCAACTCCAAGCGGGTTCCAGGTGATTGTTACGTCATGAAGTTTTGAAGTGGAATCAGGATTGGATGTCTCGAGTATTGCTCTGTACTGCACGAATTGATCACCATCCGTTAGAATTCCTTCAAGAAAGCATGGCGCCAGAAGTGTATCCGACCATACCCCCATTGATGTATGGTCTTCAGACGCCCTGACCTGGAATGAAATAGAGGTTCCCGGAGGAGTTTGTGAATACGAATCGAGATAATCCCAGTCGGGATCCCCCTGTGTATCGAGAACACTGGATTCAAGAGAACCTCCAAGTGAATATCCATTAATATCCCACCAGGTGATGTCGTTGAGACTGTAGGAAGCACCGAAAACGTCCATATTACCGTCGTCGTTTATATCCGCCGCGTATACACACTCGGGACCATAGAAGGATCCATCAACAGTATGCTTAGCCCAGGATGTACCCGAGCCATTGATATTCTCCCACCACGTGATGTCATCGTCTACCAATGCAGAACCAAGGATGTCCATGTCTCCGTCACCATCTATGTCCTCCGGGTATACGGACCTGGCACCGTCGAAGTCCCCATCAACGGTATGCTCGGTCCAGGATATACCCGAGCCGTCGATATTCTCCCACCACGTGATGTCGTCGTGTGTATAGGCAGCAGCGAGAACGTCCATATAGCCGTCGCCGTTTATGTCCTCTGAGTAGACGGACATGGCACCACTGAAGAAATCATCAACGGTATGCTGGGCCCAGGATGTACCCGAGCCATCGATGTTCTCCCACCAGGTGATGTCCTCGGTTGGGGAGGTGGAAGCAGCTCCTAGGATGTCCATATCGCCGTCGCCGTCTATGTCTTCTGAGTATACGGAATAGGCACTATCGAAGTCCCCATCAATGGTTTGTTTGGTCCAGGATGTGCCCGAGCCGTCTATATTCTCCCACCAAGCGATCTCATCGGCTTTGTAAGCAGCACCGAGTACGTCCATATCACCATCACCGTCTATGTCCTCCGAGTATACAGACCGAACACCATCGAAGTTTCCATCAACGGTATGCTCGGTCCAGGATGTACCAGAGCCATCGATATTCTCCCACCAAGCGATCTCATCAGCTGTGTAAGCAGCACCGAGAACGTCCATATAGCCGTCGCCGTTTATGTCCTCTGAATAGACGGATCTGGCGCCATCGAAGTCACCATCAACGGTATGTTCGATCCAGAATATGCCCGAGCCGTCGATATTCTCCCACCAGGTGATATCATCGGCAATTAGAGCGGCACCGAGTACGTCCATATCACCGTCGCCATCTATGTCCTCCGAGTATATGGAACAGGCACCTTGAAAATAGCCATCAATGGTATGCTCAAAGATAAAATACTGGAGTATAATATACCCGGGAATGCTCCACTCGACATCGGTAGCGATATAGAATTGGTTACTCCAGTCAGTAACTGGACCCAAGACGCCGGGACCCCCGGACCAAGTAGTCTGAAGTGCGGAATCGGCATATGTAACGATGAAGGAACCGAAGATCAGTAATGGCAGGATTCTTATATACACAGGACACCTCTTGTATCTTGTAAAATCACAATACATTGGCTGGATGTCAAGTTACCGGAGTAACTGTACTTCAGTGCATCCTACGGGATTTTCCTTTGGGAAACCTTAGCTTTCCATTCGGCTTATTTCACTCGCTCAACATGAACTCACCATTGTCTTCGTCCCATCTGGCGGAGCATCTTGATCGATTATCGAACCACTTGGATTGACAAGGATGTTACTGGCACATATTTATATATGGAGGAAATGATGAGCAATGAACCGTATCCAAGAGCTACTCTGTTTAAGATCAATACCTATCTGCTCTCAGTTTTCACCTTACTATACGAAGGATTGGCCGAATCACGTGCTGATCTATGTGCGTGTAGATGCCGTCGGAAAATGAAGAGGAAGGGTAAAATGTTAAAGAAATTTGATTTACTGCTGTACATCAGTACAAGTGTTCTTCTTGCTTTATTCTCAAACGTTACAGCTGAGGAATTAGAGCCTTTATATGAACTCTCATCACCGAGTACAGACAAACGCCCCGATCTCGTATGGGAAGTACACTCCATTGGCAACCTCAGCTCAGCGGTGCTGAATCTAGGGCTTTGGGGAGACCCAGATGAAGATTATGCATCCATGGAATGGCCTTCCGGTTCTGGCAGCAACCATCTCTATGAAGGAGATGCCTGGACCTGCTGCTTCGGTGATATCACTCCAGAAGATTCTACAGATAAGTGGGCAAGCTGCTGCGAACGCGCTCATTGGGAACTTCGACCCAGCGAAGGATACCCAATGGAGTACCTGTTTCCGGGGCCGCTTGCTCCAGAGCAGACGCAGTATGGGATCGATGACTGGGATCTGGATCGGAATGACAATCCCTACGGCTTGAGAATCTGGGTGGAGAACTACACATGGGATACACCTGGATACGATAACTTCATGGCCACGGAGATGGTTTTCACGCACCACAGTATCTATGGTAATCCGAGTGTCCCACTTGATGCATTCGTTACCGGGATCAGGGGTGACTGCGACATCGCCACCGCCGATTCGACAGAATGTAATCTGGATGATCTCGTCTACTATGACGGGCATTCGATCTGGTGCAACGACCCAGGTGCAACATTCGAATATGTCTTTGACATTGGTGTCAGTGCCTCGGAACAGGATATCTACACATACATGCAGAATCCTGACAATCCGCTTCCGTCAAATGATCCCGATAACATCTGGTACCATTACAACTACATGGAAATGGACGGGATTCCTGACAACGATGTAGACCAAAACGGAGTGAGCGATCACTTTACAATCCTGGCGAAGGTTGTTGGCACTGACACATTGTACAGGCAGGATCCTGAATCAGGCGTGATTCTGTTTTCCGAAGGGATGCCGTACTTGCATTACAGCCATACTGTGGGTGACACAACATACCTGGTGGTCCCCAGGAACTTGAGCTACATGTGGGATAGTGATGATCCGAACAGTTACAGTGACGATTCTGGAGAACCCTTTATCTCACCGATGTGTAACGGTTTCATCGGCTGGCGGTTGCTTGATTTCTGGATCGTGAAAGCTGATAAATCTATCGAAAGACCAATCGATGTAAACGGCTATCCCATTCCGTTGAGTCACACATGGTGGCACTGGGAAGACGATCCAAATACTGATCTCGGGAAGTACGACTACATGTGGGGGCACAATCCCGCTGCAAGCGGGCAGTACAGTGGACCCTCCTATATCCTCGACTGGGTCGGTAATCCGAACGCCCCGGAAGCGATGACCCCTCAGAACCCGGGACCATTCCCCTTTGTACATGATTCCCCGTTTTTTCTGTGCTATCCCGTACTCGACTACAGGTTCCTCATCTCCTTCGGTCCGGTCGATCTCGTAGATGGTGATTCGCTTCATGTTGTTGGAGGATGGATTGTCGGACGAGGACTTGATGGACTCAGGATGAACGCTGATCTCCTGCTGGACGCTTACTACAGGGAAACGATCTGGGGAGGAGTGCTTGGACTTGAAACAAAGACCCACACTGTATCGACGGATATCACTATCTTCCCTAACCCGTTCAGAGTACATTCTTCGGCAGTATTTACCCTGCAGGTTCCATGTCATGTCATTCTCTCTATCTACGATATCTCGGGCAGACTGATTGAAGACGTTATTGACTCTAATCTCCCTGCTGGAAGTCATTCCTACACCATCGGCGAGAATCATATTCCAAGTGGAGTCTACTTCTTGAGATTTCAGACAGGAGATGAGTTGAGAACCAGCAGGTTCGTTGTACTGAGATAGAGGAGGCTGAATGGTGCGAAGAGAATGGAGTTGAGCTGAGACACATCGAACCCGGAGAACCCAACCAGAACGCTTACATAGAAAGATTCAATCGCACTTATCGTGAGGAGGTTTTGAACGCCTATTTGTATGATAGTCTGGATCGTGTTCGAGAGATTACTGAGAATTGGATGAGAAGTTACAATGAGTGGCTGTCACATAGCTCTCTCGGAGGGTTGCCGCCAACCGTTTACAGAGAAATGTTAACTGCAGATGTCTCCTCTTTTTAACTGTCCTCATAACAGGGGGGCTTACGGCTCACTTCACAATGGAGGATTTAAAGGACTACACTAATCCCATACTAATTCATGCGTCTCAGTCATACATGAGCGCCCAATAAGAAGAGAATCAAGAATGTTATCGTAGTATAGGACTGCACCAAAGGGATTATGTGTCACAACGTTTTTATAGAAATGAATACTTCCAACAAGAAACGATTCAGTTGATATATCTGCAATGGGAAAGACTATTTGACCGGGAAGATCATTGGTCCCTATTGCTGTTATTTCAACAGCGATCACTGCATACTCTGGAATATCATCAGCTGAGCCACCGTTATTGAAGTATTCTTTGTCTCCAATGATAGCCGCTTCATTCACTTGCTGCTCTAATCGTTTAAACAACAGTTTCACCAGGTGGAATAGCGAATGGTTCAAGATGAGCAATATCTAAAAACATACTCCAGTATACGTTAGGAAAATCTGAACTTTCTGGAAAGACGAACCTTCCATCAAGAATGTTCTGATGCTGATTTCCCTTGTTTATGAAAGCTAAATCAATATAGATCGTTCGCTCAGGAAGCACATTTCCGGAACTATCATGATATGTTACCATATTGAATCCGGAAATCATTAAAGCGAGTTTATCAACATCATGGTAATCACAATACATATGCATCACAGATATAACCAATGCTAAGACTCCAGCAATCTTACAAAAGGAAGAAACGAAGGAATTTCGATTAGAAGTGCAAGAGAATTTATTGCTAGGATTCTGTTGACTAACTTTGTCTTTGCTGATTGTTGAATTCTCATCCAGCTTCAGATTGTCACCATCAGAGATTGGATTAGATTGAATGTGGTTTTCATTGAATGGGTTTGATGAAGTTAGATTTGATTTGTGTTCAATCATATCAATCCTCTTCATTTGATGCTTCAGGAGTTTTGTTCGTATTGCTTGTGTTCCTGAATAATTGGTTGATTGTTTCAGAAGCTAATCGAAGTACAATTGCTCCTTGAGGGTGTATGAATGATTCTCCATGTGCAGGACTATTACGCAATCCAGAAAGAATTTCCGGGAGTTTTGAAAGGTAGGAATTTCGATTTAAAAACTTTTGATCGTCTTCGCTATCATTGTTTGTACTATTAACCTCATTGCATTGCACTGGAATAGTGTAATCTTCCTCGAATAACAAATTGCGTCTAATGGCTTCTGAAACTAGATATTTCAATCCACGTCTCGTCTTTTTCATATCCATGCGTATCTTTAGGGCTCTTTCTGTGGCTCTTAAAGCGACAAGTCCTGCTTCAGCATTAAAAGGGTAGTAGAACCAGGAATACGCATACATGTTTTGCGCTATAGCAAACGTATTTTTAACCTCTTCTGGAACACTTTCATTCAAAGAATGGTTGAGTGCAATGGCGTAAATATCTTCCATCGTGAATGGTCGATACATTCCGAGACGAACATCCCACTTGTGAAATAGTGTATTTCTACCATCTGGTTTGCATAATTCTCTAAGGGATTTCAAGAATTCCATTTCAATAATCAATCGATAACATATACTTGTTTCTTGTGTAAATAATAACTAATAAACTACAAAGATTTACTTGATAGTTGTCTCGATTCTCAATTTGCTATTTAGTAAACTCGTAAGATCTCGAATGCCCTCTCTTAGATGATCTTGAGGAACTCTGTTTGGATGATGAACAACTTGATCTCTCAATTTCCTTAGTCGATGTAATCTAATCGATGTATTCTCGTCTATGATCGATACATCAGAAATTCGGTTAATTGCCTCATTCACAGAGAACATACGTGGTTCTCTCTCCCTTGCTTTGTTCAATATCCATTCCTCAGCATCATTCCAAAGAAGCATAAATTCCCCTAACTGATCTGCATACAAACCCCGATTGATATCAGTTCGAATCATTTTACATAATTCTCCTACGCGATCCTTCCCTGGATAAAGTGCAGATTTTGGTATTCTCGAGAAGCCCTTCCCCCAGAAAGAAGCATCAGTTGGAATCCTGAATTTAGCAATAAGGCGTCGGTTAAAATCTAAATCAGATTTATTATCATACTCGAACTTAAGATCCTCTGTGGCTACGAGATATCCTTCCTGATAATAGGGTCTTAAGGCATCTGGAGGACATATACTTAGCAGTCTTACATTCACTAGGTCATGCTCTGAATTATGTGAAATTCGATTCATTACATATGGTAATCCAAATACATATACATACGAGAATGTAGTTATTTACTGCCGAGTGTCTGATGAAGAGCAGGTGAAGAACTTCAGTCTTGAATTTCAGGAAAGAACCTGTCGGGAGTATTGCGAAGATCAAGGATGGAATGTTGATAAGGTTTTCAGAGAGGAGGGGAAGACAGCCCGAAACGATAATCGTCCTCAATTCATTAAAGCAATATCTTATTGTAGTAAGCATAAGGGACGGATATCAACATTCTTAGTTTGGCGATTTGATCGATTTTCCAGAGATACAAAGAATTACTTTGTTTCGAAGACAAGATTAGCAAAAATGGATATCCGACTTGCATCGGCAACTCAGTACTCCGATGGCTCTCCTGAATCGGAACTTTCAGAGACAGTTACTGTAGCTGTTGGCAAATACGAATCTCGGGTTATCGGATTACGTGCAAAAGCAGGTATGACCACAGCCAGATCGTATGGGCATCTTTCAGGACTTGCACCCGTTGGATACTTGAATAGTAAAGACGCTGACGGAAAAAGCATAACGATTATTGATCCGGATCGAGGACATTTTATTACTGAAGCATTTAAATTGTTCTCTAAGGGTACCTATAAGAAGAAGGAAGTGGTCGATCATATCAATCTGCTCGGTTACCAAAGCCGACAACAGAGCAAGCCAATGACAATTCAGAAGCTGACACATATCTTGAAAAACCGAACCTATGTAGGAGACGTATTCGTGAATGATAAAGTTGGTTACGTTCCATCGGCCTACACACCTTTAGTTAGCAGGGTTATTTTTGATGCTGTACAGAAACTCATGAACAAGAAAGACCCTCGATCTGTCAAGCATCGAAAAGCGAATCCTGATTTTCCTTTAAATAGAACAGTGAAGTGCTTCAAATGCGGAAAACCAATTACTGGTAGTAGCTCACCGGGGAAACAAAAGGTTAAGAAGTACCCAAACTATCGCTGCTATAAAAAGAAATGTGGAGGTTTAAGTATCAGAAAGGAAAAACTTGAGTGCAGTTTCATTGAACTGCTTGAACAACTAATACCAAAGGAGAATTTTCTTAAATTTTTCGGTGAACTTGTACTAGAACAATGGAACGAGAAACAAAAACTATCTCGGAAGCAAATGAAGACTATTACATCCAGACTTGAACGATTGAGAGAGAATAAGCAGAAACTGCTCAAGGTATACGCATTTGAGGGTCGGATTAAAGCGGAAGATTATGATAAGGAAGATGCTAGGATATCCTCAGAAATTGACACATTGGAGCTAGTACTTGATGGTCTGAAAAGCAAAGAACTTGAGAATGATGCTCTTGTAAACATTGCGGTTAATACAATTAAGAACGTTGCTGTGATGTGGGCTGATGGAGATATCGATCAACGAAAAGCTCTTCAAAAGGCTCTGTTTCCTCTAGGCCTGCTGTTTTCGAAGCAAAATGGGTTTGATAGTATATTAACGCCCAGTGGATTCGACCTATTGGAAAACGTAGATTCATCTACGAGGAAAATAGCTGGATAAGGAGAATTGATCATTGACCTTGGATGCAGAATCGCAAATATAGATTAAGCTGTCGGAACGTTTTGAACACGAGATAGGAATAATGTTGGCAATAGCGAAACCTCAAAGCAAACCAGTGTCTTCCGCAGTAATTTATTGCCGTGTTTCTACTGATGAACAATCCAAGAACTTCAGCCTTGAGCTGCAAGAACAATACTGTCGGGATTACTGCCGCAAGCACGGATTTACAGTCAAGAAAGTATTCATTGAAAAAGGTGAATCCGCTCGTACTGATAACCGTCCGAAATTTCTTGAATCTCTTGTGCATTGTAACAAATATCAGAAGCTTATTTCCCACTATCTTGTTTATCGATTTGATCGGTTCTCAAGAGACACGCTGAATTACTTCGCAGTTAAGACACGCCTTGCACAAGAGGGTATTCTCCTTATTTCAGCCACTCAGAATTCAGACGGCTCTCCAGAATCTGAACTCGCTGAGAGTATTACCGTAGCTGTAGGTAAGTATGAATCACAAGTAATTGGAATTCGTGCAAAAGCAGGTATGACAAAAGCACGTGAAGCTGGGCATCTAACTGGTCCCGCACCTGTTGGGTATTTGAATACTAGAGACGATAACAATCGCAGCGTGATCATAGTTGATCGTGAAAGAGGTTCATTGATTGGGAAAGCATTCGAAATGTTTGCCCAGGGAATTTACACAAAGAAGGAAGTGGTAGATCATCTTAACTCACTTGGGTATTTAAGCCGATTGAAACATAAACCCATGACGATTGAAAAATTGCGCTATATCCTAAAGAATAGAACTTATGTTGGTGATATATTTGTGAATGAGGAAAAGGGCTATGCTCCTTCTGCTTTCCCACCCCTTGTCACTAGAGATGTCTTCGATTCAGTTCAAACGCTTCTTAGTAACAAAGACCCTCGCTCTGTAAAACATTACCGGATAAATCAAGATTTCCCACTTAGGGGAACGGTAAAATGCTCAACTTGTGGAAAATCTCTAACTGGGAGTTGGTCATCAGGCAAACTCAAAAAGAAATACCCTAATTATTGTTGTTATAGAAAAAACTGTAGAGCAGTGAGCATTCGAAAAGAGGAACTTGAGCGTGAATTTGTTAAGTTACTTGAACGAATTGTTCCCACTTCTGAATTCCTGAAATTCTTCAAAGGGCTTGTTCTTGATCAATGGAACGAGAACCAACTAATAGCACGAGAGCAGATGAAAGCGATTGTTGTAAGATTGGAGAAACTCAGGCAGAAGAAAGATAAACTCATTGAAATGTACATTTATGAGGAACGAATTGATTCCACAGTCTTTGAAACTCAGAATATGAAGCTTATCATGCAGATTGATCAACTGGAGTTGGAACTCGCAGAAATGAAAAAACTGGAACTAGACATGGATAGTCTAGTAAATGGTGCCTTGTATTCACTTAAGAATGCTGCGAGAATGTGGATAAACGGTGATATTCATCAAAGAATTAGTCTTCAGAACGCCCTATTTCCACAGGGTTTACTCTTCTCGATGAAAGCAGGAATTGGAACCCCCTTAACTCCTATGGGGTTCAACATGTTAGAGCTTATCAATCAGCCAAAGTGCAAGGTGGCGGAGAATTTTGAATCGGGTGATAACCTTCTTTGTGCCGGAATATCGGGAAA
>CBDVBK010000083.1:0-11088 GCA_965372215.1 uncultured bacterium
GAGGCTCGTGCACATTATGAGAAAGCCCTTGAGATACACCGCGAGGTTGGAGATCACCGAGCCGAGGGGAGAGTCCTCGGAAATCTTGGCGTATTGTACCACAAGCAGGGCCGCATGGACAAGGCTCGTACACATTTCGAGAAAGCCCTTGAGATACACCGTGAGGTTGGAAATCGCCGAGACGAGGGGATTGTCCTCGGAAGTCTTGGCTTATTGCACCACGAGCAGGGCCGCATGAACGAGGCTCGTGCACATTATGAGAAAGCCCTTGAGATACACCGCGAGGTTGGAGATCACCGAGCCGAGGGGAGAGTCCTCGGAAATCTTGGCGTATTGTACCACAAGCAGGGCCGCATGGACAAGGCTCGTACACATTTCGAGAAAGCCCTTGAGATACACCGTGAGGTTGGAAATCGCCGAGACGAGGGGATTGTCCTCGGAAGTCTTGGCTTATTGCACCACGAGCAGGGCCGCATGAACGAGGCTCATGCACATTACGAGAAAGCCCTTGAGATACACCGCGAGATTGGAAATCGCCGATCCGAGGGGGATGTCCTCATAGATCTTGGCTTACTCGATTTCGAGGAAGACCATGTAGAGACAGCTCTCGAGGATTACCGACAGTCATACAAGATCATCTCAGAGATTAAACCGGGCAAAGCTGACTTCGAGGAAGATCTCATTGAGCTTCGTCAAAAGCTAATCTCAGCAGGTTATTCCGAGAATGAGGTTCCCTGGCCTTCACACTGGGCTATGCCGGGAAAATCCAATGCAAATGAGAAAAAATCCTGATACTTCATATCTTCTTGAGTTGACCAACCTCCACGTTTCATACATTCCTCAAGTCGCAGACACCCTGAAATAATGGCAGGCTAGTGCGCCGGGGGCAGGTCAATTATGTATCTATTTAACATTCCAAATACCATAGGAATGGTGAAAAGAATTGTTTGACAGTACATGATATGAAGTAGTATGAATATCTTTTGAGCATTGTAAGTGTCTTCCTCTTGAGTTAACGACTTCCTTCCAGAGATTCTCTGCGCTTATAATATTTCTATGTGCGGCTTTGCGGTAAGGGAATTTGCATAGACAACTTTGAGGAAAAATGAAATCAGAAAAGAAAAACTTTGAGTACCTTATTGAGTTTCTCAGAAAACATGGCTTTCCTGAGACGAGTTTTGCTTCTGAGTTCAAGTTTATTGATCGGCATGTCGATCTAGCAATCCTCGATCCAGTGCTCAGTATTCCGCTAATATTCTTTGAGTTTAAACCAAATAAAACAAATGAATTAGTGGAGCTTGATGAGGAATCTCGTTCGAATCAACTGAAGAAGCTCTACAATAGCACTATACCAACTTTTCTTGTCTATTCGGAATCTTTCGAACCATTCTTCTCGATTCATCAAGTCTTCTTTGATTCACCAGAGGATAGATTCAGAATCGAGCGTATTCCCAGTAGAAGCATTCTATACTACTCTTATCTGAGACGTTCTAGGCTTATTGAGGAATCAAGAAAAACTGCAGAAAAGAAAGAAAAAACAATGGATCACTTTCGGATCCTATGTTGGATAGCGTCAATAGCGATTCTTATCATTGCGGTTTTAAACAAGCTCTCTATACTCTCCATTACATCCACCGATCTTACTCTTCTCGGTGGTGGGCTAGCACTTCTAATTCTCCCCTTCGCAAGTAAACTCAAGATCCTCGGAGTTGAATTCGAGAGATATAAAAAGGCAAAAGAGCAGAAGAACGAATGAAGCTGAAAGGCATTGCTTTGGAATCTGACACATCGATAACTCCGAGAGTTTTCCTCTTCAGTGGGCACATGCTCGATGCTCCTGACAGACAAGAAGAGCGTTTCTCTGAACGTATGACAGAAGCAGCTTCCGATAGAATCTCGTCACTGCTTGATGAATTAGGTGCATCGGAGAAGGATACAGGTCTCTGTGGTGGAGCCTGCGGTGGAGATCTGCTCTTTGCGTCCACCTGTCTTGAACGTGGGATGAACCTTGAGATTCATATCCCGTTTCTTGAGTCGGATTTTTTGGATGTGTCTGTAAATTTTGCAGGCCCGAAGTGGACGAATCTATACCACCAAGTGAAGAGCAATCCCAGAACAAGAATACATGAGATGCCCATTGAGTATGTTGAAACTCCGCAAGGTGTCAGCAACTTCGAATGGAATAACCAGTGGCTAGTAAACTCAGCATTGTCTTGCGGGTCTAAGCCTGTTCACTTTATCTTCCTCTGGAATGGTGCTAGTGGCGATGGTCGTGGTGGTACAGAAGGGATGTATAACCTTGTTCGGCAATTCACCGATGCAGTTTCGGTGATTGATACAAAGACTTTACTACGATAAGAGAGGAGGGATTCCCATGACACTTGAATCGAGGATAAAAAAACCAGGTCCAAAGAAAATCCTTGCGCTGGATGGTGGTGGAGTACGTGGGATTATAGCGCTTGAAGTTCTATCAAAACTTGAGGATATGCTCAGACTTCGTCTTGGTGCAGATGATTCATTTGTGCTATGCGACTACTTCGATCTTGTCGCGGGAACAAGCACAGGTGCAATCATCGCAGCGTGTCTTGCTCTCGGAAAATCAGTGAAGGAAATCCAGGATTTCTATAGAAAATTCGCCAAAGATATGTTCACACCTACAACAGGAATAAAACATTTCTTCCGTGCTAAATACGACAATAAACCATTAGCTGAACAGCTTCAAGTTGTTTTCGGTGATGAAACACAGCTTGGTTCACGTAAACTGAAAACGTTGCTAATGATGGTTATGTACAATGCAACCACTGACTCACCCTGGTGGATAACTAATAATCCGTTTGCTAAGTATAATAGACGAGCAGATCCGGAATGCAACCTGAAGCTGAAGCTCTGGAGACTCGTTCTTGCAAGTACGGCCGCACCAGTGTACTTTCCACCGGTAGAGATAGGGATCAAGGATGATCTATTCCAGGATGGTGGAATTACTCCCCATAACAACCCTAGTTTTCATGCATTTATTGTATCAACGCTTCCAGAGTATGGCATTGTGTGGGAATCAGGAGAAGACAGAATACTGCTAGTATCTGTCGGCACTGGGATGTGTTCTACAGCAGACTCTGCTTTAAGATCCAAGAAGATGAATTACCTGTGGAATATGACGAAAATACCGTCCAAACTTATGTATTCTGCATCAAATATCCAAGATATGCTTTGTCGAGTCTTTGGTGAATGCCTTGCTGGCGACCCCATTGACAAAGAGATTGGACACCTCATCGGCTCAGATGGGATCATTAAGCCAAAGCTATTTACTTACACTCGCTACAACGCAAGCTTGGACAAAACCAGCAGCGATTTCACCGGTCTTCCCAATGCTAATCCATCAGCTCTTAGAAAACTCGACTCTGTAGATCAGATGGAGAATTACCGTGTAATAGGTCAAAACATAGCTAGAGAGAAGGTTAAGTCAGAACACTTTGATGGATTCATTGATTGATATATGGCTCGCATTGTCTTCAAGTTAGTCCATATTAGACTAAATTGAGGAAATTCGTGTTTCCTCAAATGTGTAATATGCCATCTTGATGAAATAGAGGTAATTACAATTAAGCACATATTCATCAGTTATTCGAAGAAAGATCGAGAGTTTGCAACCAAGCTTGGGGATGATCTCACTGCTGCAGGACATAGGATCTGGATCGATCGTTCTCTCGAGGTAGGGAGCGATTGGGAGCAGACTATTGAACAGCAGCTGAATGAAGCGAGCGATGTTATTGTAGTGCTTTCATCACATGCTTTAGCTTCAGAATGGGTCAGGCATGAAGGCTCAATGGCTTATGCGTTGAAGAAGCAGATATTTCCTGTATTGATTGAAGATGTAACAGACAACTTGCCCATTTGGCTGGGGAAAACGCAGTGTCATAGCTTTGTTGATATTGATTACCAGACAGCATTCGATTCACTTAACGCAGTTCTAACTCCTCCAAATCCAATACAAGACTTGCTGGATCAACAAATGGTTGCATATGTCAAACACGGTGAACTAATAGGTTCTGCCTTACTGGAAGTTATTGAACAAGCTCGAGAAACACTGACCGTAAACATTGAAGCTCGGAACGTGATGAAGCGGGAATCCACACATCGGCAACTGTCTACATTAATGGCATAGAACTTCTGATCGAACGTCGGTCGAGTGATGTAATAACTCGCTAATAGCTAAGAAGCAGAATTCTGGTCACTTGGATTTTTTTCTTTGATACTTAGTAATATCGGCTTTCAGCACGAAACCTGACTTGTTTTTCATTAATGGACCTGTTGGTGCCTTAGTGACCCCCCCTCCGGATTTACCCCATCTTCCATCGAATGATATCCAAAGCTTCTCTGGATCCGATGGGTCGAGTTCTTCAAGTACGTACTCAATATCTGTTGGATTATTCTGTGTTGGATGAAGGAGATGGTCATGATCCAGCTCTGTGACCTCTTTCCATAACAACACATGTCCACGGTCGAATTCACCATTGTAGGTTGCATGACTGCCAAGTGCAACAAACGCAAGTATCCGATCCTTCTCTTTCATCACGTTTCCCCAAGGAATGGTTTCAAATACCTCATGCTGTGAGAAATGCACTTCTCTAGGGGAGACAGAGTTATAATTCGAGAAGTGTACACTAATACCTTCCCAGTCACCTTGGTGTGTCCACCACTCCCCTTCGTTACTCTTCAGTTCCTTTTCAATCTCTTTCTTATTTGAGTCTTGGGGTTGGAAGTTCTCCATATAGAAAAACCAGTATGTAATGTACGCTTCACCAGTCGAAGTGTTCCTAAATCCCCTAACATAGACCAGTCTAGGATACTTACTTTGAAGCTTGAATGAAGCATTCATGTCTCTTCTATCGTGGTGAAGTCTGAGAGAAGGAGATCGGTTCATGAACTTCGGAAGCATCATCATCTGGCATCGTTCGGAATAGGATGAATTATCGAATCCCTTTACTTTGCCAAACACTGGACCCTTAGAATCTGTATGACTCAATACCCAGAATTCACACTCCTTCTCTCGCAGGAAAGAATCAACAGATGTAGGATAGAAAGGTTCACAGGGATGAAGTGCAACAATTGGAGCATACTCCATATTACGGTCTGACCATGGAATCCACTTTGAACTCATTGTTCAACTCCTTATCATTAGCAGCACATATCAGGCATAACTGAATGTCTCTGTGTAATTATAACTCAGTACTCTCTGCTTTTACATAGGTACTCCACTGACCTGTTATTATTGATCAGCAATGAACTCCACTCTTTGACACCGATATGGTCAGTTATTGGGGAAATTCAGAATAGGTGTCACCTTTCACATTTCATCAAGCTTATTCACCTCACTTCACTCCAAGAGATAATGTCGGAATAATTATTCTTTACTATCCTACTTTTTCATAATACTGGTGTAAAGCTGGACTTAGCAAAAGGCAAACGTAGATATTGTGTAATTATTACTAGTTTGAACTTAGTAAGCTTGGTTCACCGTTGCAGAAGTGAGCAACTCAACCCTAATAGTGCTGAATTCGAACTGTTTCCTGTCTTAACTTAAGATGATTGCTAAGTTGGGGGTTCTCCATACAAAGTAACTAGAATGCTGCAAGCTTATGTGTAAGTTCTTTTCTAAGAGCAAAAAGAACATTTCAATAAGTTCTATTCCCATCTGGATTCGAGTATCATCCAGATGAGAAGTTTAGAACTTCCTCAACTTCTTTATATTTCATTATTAAGACACACTTGAAGCATCGTGTAAAGAAATGACAACCCCAACTTCAGGTTTACCGATCGTTATACCAGTGCTTCCTGGCAAACTTTTCGAAGCGTTTTGACGGAAAGAACATCGCATACAGACCGCGTACAATCAACGGGAAATAGTGCCATTCCCCGTGCTGCTCGAACTTCCGCATGGAGGCTGTTGCCCTGGCAGATGTAAGATGAGCGAGTTTCTGCCTGCGGGTTCGTCCCAGCAGCTTCAGCCGCACCAGGAAGTCAACATCCTCCGCGAAGAGTTTTTCTTCATTGTATCCGCCGATCTTAAGAAAATCACTCCTCCTGCAGAAGACAACTCCTGTATCCATGCCTGTTATCAGGATCATTGGCAGCATGAAACCGTAATAAGTAAGAGCGATTCCAGGTGACATGCGATCCAGTTTAACTCCTGTTGAACCCGCAACCACCTTACCGCTTGAGATGGCGTTATCAATTACATTGAACGTGTTAGGATGGATCCGGCTGTCGGCATCTACAAAGGTAAGGATCTCCCCGCTCGCTGCTGCTGCGCCGGTGTTACGTACTGCGGAAATGATTCGCTTTTCTTCTTTGACAACTACGCATCCTCGAGATCGAGCAATCTCTGCGGTATTATCGGTGGAACCGTTATCGGAAACGATGACTTCAATCGCGCTGCTGCCATCCTTATAATTCGCGCTTGCTATCTCTACCGAGTCAAGTAACCCGGGGAGGTAGCCCTGTTCATTGTAAGCTGGAATTATCAGAGAGAACCTGATAGGATGGTTCTTGATTAAATCAGGAGCTGCGCCTGGTTTCAGTTCAATTGCACCGCTATTCATTTTTTATTTGATTTTTCAATAAGACTTCCATCTTCATTTCTTAATCTTTTCCCATAATGTACATACCAGTGAAGGTGTTTTGTCGTTTGATAATTCCCTACATTTGAAGAAACTCTGCATCCGCCATATTCATTTTCAACTAACTTTGTTACATATGAAATTGCTTTCAGGAATTCGTTAGAAAGTACAGGATCATTGTCAAAGGTTGACAGGGAATCAATGTGTTTCTTTGGAATTATGACTATATGCAACTCAAAATACGGTTTTGTATGATGAAATGCCAGGATTGCATCCGTCTCATATACAATATCAACCTCTGTCTTTCCAGGAATTATTTCGTCACAGTAATAATCTATCATTTAACCCCTGCTTATCAGTTCAATCACATCCGTTTGTGTAAAAGATTTCTTGTCAAACAAAACAATATTGAATATTCATTCATAATTCAAGTACGTAATCCCGGTTATTAAACTTATTATATGCTGTGAAACCGGAAATCAGTTTCGTTGAAAGAAATAAGTATAATGTCACCGGAATCAGAATCCGTGATCGGAATCTACAGTGCCACTTCAGGGAAATCGCTCAGTCTACGATGAATCCTTTCCGCAGCCAGTCTGCCTGAAAGAAGCATACCCCCGAAAACAGGCCCCATTCTATGAGATCCCATTGCAGCGTTGGCTGCCATACCCGTTACGAACATGCCATCGACGATTTCAACCGTGTTTTCCGCAAGAGCCCTCTCTCCCATATCAGCGTTCATGGACCGCTCCCCCTCAATCCCACCGGATGGAGTGTTGAGTACCAGGTCCGTTTTCTCTACAACTTTCCGAAGCACTTCCAGGGGGTGACCTGTTGCTTCGATCACATACTTCGCTGATATGCAGATGGGGTCAACATGGAGGTCTGCGATCTCTATTGGGCTGGACGTCACAACCACTCCGCATATTCTGCCCTTGTTCACCATTACATCCTCGACCGAGAAAAGGTTGTAAATGGAAACACCGGCCCTGCAGGCCGCAGAGATCAGAGTAGAAATAGACTCAACAGAACCGGCTACGAAATAGCCCGGGGAATACTCCCTCGTGGTGACTCCCAGCTCCTCGAGGATCTTCCTTCCCTCGTCCTGAACCACAATGACATTGTAACCCATTCCACCTCCCCACATACCGCCTCCCGTGGAGAGTTTTCTGTCAAATACCGCAACCTTATGCCCCATCAGGGCAAGTTCACGGGCAGCGATAAGCCCGGCAGGTCCTCCTCCAGCCACCGCAACATCAACCTCAAGATTGTTCAGCAGGCCCCCGAGGAATGTATCGACTATCGCCCTGCTTATCTCAACTTCGCTAAGTTTTTCCATGACTCTCCCTGTTTATTCTTGTTCTTCAGCCTTCGCCACTGATCTGATAAATACACAGCAAGCCCTTCGCTCCACCATACAGGGCTCACCAACGATATACCTGATTTCGAATCGTTCGTTCCCCAGTACAATGTAGTTGTCCGGCATATCATATCCACCGATATCTAAAATCCAAGCTCACCTGCCGCTATGAAGCGCAAAGGAATAACGGTCAGGTATAGTATTCCAAGGTTATTTCTTTTTTTTGACTGATTATTTGTTTATTATTCAGGCACCAGATAACCACGTTCGCTTTTCACTACTGGAATCCCGGAACCGTATATTGTCAGTTCAACTTCGAAACTATCATTATTTGTCCATATGACAAATCGTCCTCCGGCAAATACACCTTCATCAAGTTCATAAAACCTGGATTCGCCACCATCATTTGTCTTTTGACCACTGATAGATCCAGGTACGATTGTTACCATATGCCCATCGGTATCATTGAAATTGCTGGAAGTTAGATCGGGACTGAAATACTATTCAGCTTCGACCAGTGTAAGCATATAGACCCGCTGATAATACTCGTGCGATGTATTGTGGCCAAGGAAACCATGCTCATCCCCGGTAATCTGCCAGCTGTTGAGATAAGCAGGATTACCTTCATACTCAACCTCTGCATGGAAGAGGACCTCACCACTGAAGTCATATACTCTGAAAATAATTCCCGGATAGCACCCGAGCCTCACCCACAGCCTTTCTTCACCATCTATGAACATTCCCAGTATAGCATGTTTATACGGATCGAGTTTAACTGGTGTGCCTGTTGATGAATCTCCACGCGCTAAACGGATCAAACTGTTCCAGACGTCCATCTCGGCCTGAAGTTCGTCTTCACTCTTCCTTACTCTATGAAAGTTCTCATCCACTATATGAAGGAATGGAGTTCCATCAGGTTCGCAGCCATGGATCACGAACTCGTCGATTGATGACTGTGAATAGAAAACTCGCCCATTGCGAGTAGCACAGCAAATTATATCACTTTCTCTACCTTCAGAGAAATCGAATGCATCTGATGGTATGGATTCATATTCAACTGTGAAATACTCCACTGAGGGGCTTTCATCACCATCCCAACGGGCGAGAATTGTAACGATAATGAATTTATCTTCTTCAGGCAGAAATTTCATTTCTTTTCCCACAAAGCCTCCACCGTCCAGAGCAGATATTAAAAATGGAGTGAAGAGCGGCCAGGTTATCCGGTTCTGATATTCGCAGTTGCTGTCGAACAATGTGATTGCACGCGGATCTCCGATCAGCATGCTTCCGTCGGAGAGGAACGACACGACCCAGGGCATATGGAACTCACCCGGTCCTTCACCCTCCCTGCCTATCGATCTGATGAATTCTCCCTCCGGCGTGTACATGAATGCCGCATGCTTCATTCTGTCCACAAACGTGATATTACCATCGGGCGAATGATTCGGGCTGACAGGCCACCCGAGAATGTATTCAGGATCACCGGTTTCTACTCCGATCGAATCGGTAATAACGAGTTTGTACTCGATGTCGGGAAGCTCGGGGGGTGTTTCATCAGGTCCGCATCCGGTCAGTAATACTATGGATAATGCTATGAGTAATTCGGCTGTTATATGCAAACGGTATTTCACTTATTGCTCCTTGAAGGATTCTTCATGGCTTAATGAATCTCAGATTCAAGTAAGATGAACTATTCTATCCTCCGGGACAAGGGGATCAACATATAACATCCGGATTTCTCTACACTCTCTACAGCGAATGCTTATCAGGCAACACGGGAATAGAGCGCTGTTTCCTTACACAGAATTACATCTGAATACTGATCTGATAACCTTGAGATAGCAATTCAGTCATTCAAGGGTAGCAGCCGGGTTGACCGGCAGCAATTTGCGTATTACACTATGTGCGTAACGCAGGATGTGTAATACAAGATAAAGAGGTATTTATGCCAAATCCTTTCTCGTACGGTGGTATCGTTACTGGAAAGCAGTTCTGCAACAGGATAAAAGAAATGGATGACCTCGTCCGTGTTGGTCTGAACGGAGAAAAGCTCTTTATCCATGGTGAGCGACGCATTGGAAAAACCTCTCTTTTAAGAAAGGTCATGGCTGAATTCTCAGATAAAAAAGTAATATCCGTATTGATTAACGTCTGGAAGTGTGTTGACGCTGCGGATTTCGTCAATGTATGTGCCTCAGGATTCGCGGAAGCCGAAGGTTCTGCAGGTATCATGAAAAGGGTCAGAAAACTGTTCGATGGTCTATCCCCCGCTGTAACAATAAGCGACGACGGAAAACCTTCTTTAACATTTGAAAGAAGTGCAGGAAAACTGTCTTCCGATCAACTCGAGAATGTTCTTAAAGCGTCATGGAAAATAGCCGATTCAAACAGGAACAAACGGCTTGTTGTGATCTTTGACGAATTCCAGCAGGTCAGGCTGCTCGGTGATGACAGGATTGAGCGTCTTTTAAGGAGTGTGGTGCAGGAACGAAGCGATATTGCATGGTTCTTCTGTGGAAGTCGTGCACATCTCATAAAGCAGATGTTTCTTGATTCAAACAGCCCGCTTTACCGTAGTGCAGGGCATTATCCAATTGAAGCTATTAAAGATGAACACTGGATACCCTTTATATCCGGAAAGTTCAGGTCCACTGGAAGGGATATTTCCAGTACAGTTGCGAAGATACTCCTTGAAATAACCTCCGGTCATCCATTCTATACTCAACTGCTATGCTCATCCTTGTGGGATATATGCGAGCCTGAGAGTGTAATATCAGATGATATGCTGGAGCAGGCACTGAATATTCTGCTGGAAAGAGAGAACTCAACTTACCACACGTTGTGGGATTCTTTTCCGGAACAGTCGAAACGTATGCTCAGAGCAATTGCGTTTGAGAATCCCCTGAGATCCCCTTACTCGGGAGAAGTTCTAAGGAATTACGGATTCACATCACCATCCAGTGCCGGGAGAGCTATAGAATATCTTATTTCTCATGATCTTATCACAAAATGCAGGGGCGGTGGATATATTATCATTGATCGTTTTCTTGGTTTGTGGTGCAGGAAGAACTTCGTTGTGTAGCGAGTAGCCGATATGCACATTATCTTCTT
>CBDVBK010000084.1:0-10912 GCA_965372215.1 uncultured bacterium
TATGTTGTTGAAAATGAGATGGTTAGAGACGTATAAATGGATTATCTCTTAAACTTCTGTCATACACGGTAGAAGGCTTCGAGATCTACATCAAGGGCTGTGAAGAAACCGAGGAAGAATCCGAATATCTTACAGATCTTTACGCACCTGTCGAGCCTGTATAACTAAGTCAGTAGTCAGAGCCGGAGGAAAGCTTTTACTTCAAGGTTCCTCCGGCTTACATGATCCACGAGTTCCTCCAGGGCCGCATCAAATTCGTCAATACAACCTGGCAGCGTATACCCGTCTAACTCACCGTTCTCACCAATAACAAATGGACTTATCATGTCGTGAAAGTAACGGTATCTGGCCGTCATAACTTCCGTATCGAAAGCCGTTTCCAGCACGATCTCCAGATTCTCCAGGTACTTTTCCCGATAGATCGGATCATCCATCAAGTACCGTATCAGGGGCCAGTTCCGGTTAACATCCTCCAGATCCAGTGTCAGCACCGGCATCAGACCTTTATCCGATCGGAGAGCCATGTTGTTATCCCATGGTATCCATGTCAGCAAATTGGTAGCCGGGTCGTTATAGAGGTAGTAGTTGTGCGGAGATCTCCCGTAGGTATCCCAGTTCTGTACTATCACATTCACTGCCAGCCACAGAAGGAATCCGTCGACGTCGAACATGCTCTCAAGCTCACGCCGCCATGCCAGGGAATCTGTAATCCTCAAATCCGAGTGGAGCACATCGAACAGATGGTGTATATCGCTCCAGTCCTCCTCTGCCCTGTTGGTCTCCTTATCAAAAGCTTCTTCGCTGAAAGAATCCTCCTCGAAGGTTGCACCCCGCCCCTCCGGTTTGTAAACGTTGCCACCGTCATCTGCGAACTGCTCCTCAATGACCGTGTCGTCAACCACTTCGACCATTGTATACAATCCAAAGTAGACCGGGCCGTCACCGTTGTCGACGTAGATCCTGTAGAATGCCGTGTTGGGCGCAGGTACACCAGCTGCCCTGAAAATATCAGCTGTCACTTTCTCCCTGAGCAGTGAGGAATCCATGAAATTGCTGGAAAGAGTCAGCTGCCGGAAACCAAAGAACCTCTGGTCCCGCACCTCTGGAAAATCATCTTCGAACTCATCAAAATCCAGCTTGAGGGGCAGCTTCATGACACCCCCTCCCCATGTGAAGGTCAGAGACGAGTTACCCTTGAAACGGACACCTACATGTGTCCATTCCATGCCGTTGAACAGGATGGTAGCCTGAACCCAGACAGGGTTGCGGTCTCCTCCAATACTTAATTCGTGGCCACCGGCTCCTCCTGGACCAGCCCCGCCCAGGATGGGCATTCCGGGTGGAGGTAAAGGTGCGTCACCGAAACCATGAGGTGGGCCATCCGCAGGTCGAGCTGGGGGTGGTCCACCACCCTCAGTCGAATGCTCCATCACGCCGAATTCACCACAAAGATCAGTCATGTCATCCATCATGATCTGCCATTCCCCCGAATCGAAGACGATATCCAGCCTGTTTACCGAATCCTGGGGAAAGATCAGGTCATAATCCGGTTTGGCGGTTCTGCCATGGCTCACCACTGTCCACCCCTCCGGATGGGTGACCTCTTCCACTACTTCAGCGCCCTCAGCGACACTAGTCGAAAAAGAGGTAAGCAGGATCAGTACTGCCAGCGTCAGCACATCACGTATATGTCTTATGATGACCCCTTTTTTTCACATTCCTCTTTAAATAACAATAGCCGGGCAATAACCTGCCTGACAGGTTTGAAACTATTTCAGTAGATACAGGCATCCAATATCGAAAGAACCTTTGCCAATAATCCATCATTTCCCCGTTCAATCAGTTTTGATCCACGTGAACGAAAATCAACTGATTTGACTTGCTCAACCATAATGAAACCGGTAAGCTTACTATCTTCAGATATAGGAACATGAAATGGAAATCCGCTATCTGTGTTCGTAACCGGACATACAATAGCCAATCCTGTGCTTCGGTTAAACAAATCTTTGCTTACAACGTAAGCTGGTCGACGTCCTTTCTGCTCATGACCGGATTGTGGATCGAAAGTAATCCCGATTAGATCACCTTGCCGGGGAATGTAAGTATCCATTTACCAGTCTTCCTTACCAACAGGTCCACCCCATTCAACTTCGCTGACTTTGTAATCCGCAGGAATCTGTGCAACAAGATCCTTAAGATTGTACCGGTCACGCTTTTTATGAACAGGTGAAATGATGATATTACCATCCTTCAGTTCAACATCAACTTCATCACCAATATTGATTTGTGCATCTATAAGTAGATGCTTTGCGATTCGAAGTCCTTGACTGTTTCCCCATTTCTGTATTTTTGCATGCATTTGATAACCTCCAATATGTATATACTATGTTTAGCCATCATTCACTATCTTGTCAATCGCTGCTTTTGAGCCCCACATTTCAGTTGTATAACTTCAGATAGTTTCATACGTTCCATCTGGTTCCCACAAAGTATCCACTAAATATTCTAGCTTTGTGTAGTATTTATATTGGATGGTTTATCATTACTTTGACATTGCTATGTATTACTCTTTATCATTACTCAGATTTTTGGATTACAGCGTGATCGGTTATAAGGATCTCTTCAGACTTTTCTATCTATTATGTTGAATCCAACAGTGTTCACAATCATATGGAGGTGGAGCATGAGTCAAAGACTGACGAAACTCATTGGAATATCATATCCTGAGTTCACAAGTATTGCTTCTGAACATAAAGAAATCCACCTTAGACCAGCTCGGCTTATTCCTATGCACAAGCCTGGTGATGAAATGGCTCTTACATCCATCTTCCTCAGTTCTCTGAGGTTAATCAATGAATTCAGACGAGAGATATCATCAGTTGTTGGTATGACCTCATCAGGGAGCATACATCTTTTCACTGAAGTAACATTCGAAAAATACCCAGATAAGCGAGTAGATGGTCTGATGCTTGTTGTTAGGGGTAACAAGATTATTGATGCTGCTCTCCTTGAGATGAAGAATAAGAACAATAACCTTGATGATTCTCAGATGCAGGATTACATTGCGATAGCGAAGTACTTCGGCATCCCTAGGATAATTACAGTTTCGAATCAGTTTGTCTCGAAGCCAACTCAGTCACCCTTGAACGTCAAACTGCCAAAAGATGTTTCTCTATATCACCTATCCTGGTCATACATACTCACCATTGCCCGACTGCTTCTCTTCGATAACGACATGAATATCAACGATCCAGATCAGGTAGAGATCATGGAGGAAGTAGTCAATTACCTTGAGCATAAACAGTCAGGTGTCTGTGGCTTTACAAGCATGAAACCAGGATGGAAGGAAGTTGTTCAGAAAACCAATACTGGAGCTCCACTAAGATTCGATGCAAAAGATGTTGATGAGGCTGTGTGCAGTTGGCTTCAGGAAGAGAAAGACATGGCTCTGATCCTGAGTAGAAAACTCGGACAATTTGTTGAGTCTGGTGAGAAGAAGTTCAAGACGGATCTGCAGGGACGAATCGATAATGAGAAGAAAACCCTTATTGACCAGAAATATATCATGTCAAAACTATCAGTTGACGGTGCTGTATCGAGCATCTGGGTACAAGCTAATTTAGATCGACGGAATATTGTGATGTCAGTTACCCTGAATCCTCCTCAAAACAGGAAGACAAGGGCACAAATTAGTTGGCTCCGAAATCAGCTCAAACGATGTCAATCGAAGAATCCAGATCTCTTCGAATCACTTGGAAAAGAAATCAGTATAGGTATTGGCGTCAAGTATTCCAGTACAAGTGATATGGTTTCAATAGAAGCTCTTGAAGATGTTTGGTTGAGTTTAAAGGATTCAGTTATCAGAAGCTTCACTATTCTTCAGATCAAGGATGTTGGTCGAAAAACCTTCAGTAGCCGGACAAGCTTTATCACAACTATTGAGAGTATGCTCCTCGATTATTATGAAGGAATCGTACAGCATTTAAAGAGGTGGGAGAAGCCTGCTCCGAAAATATCTAAAAAAACGCTTCTAACCGATAAGGATAACCTCGAAGAATCCTAGCATTTCTATACCCTTTTGAACTTTGGTACCCCGTGGTGGATGCATTCCGAACTGTTGTCATTGCTGGAATATGAGTTCAAGAATGTAGCCTTCGTTTGTCGTTTTAATGGTGGGTGGCACTGTTCTGGTACGCCGTGGTGGATACTCTTAGAACTTTAGTACTCCCTGGTGGAGGATCTGGTAATTACTTTATAACAACGAACCGTTGAGTTGCCGTGAACTCACCTGCTGTCATCCTGCAGAAGTAGATGCCAGGCAACAGGTCCTCTAGCTGAACGTCATGATAGCCGGCTGAATACTCATCCTCATGGGTCTCCTGAACAATCCTGCCGGACAGATCGAACACATTAAGCTTTACAGATGCTGAAACTGGTAGATAGAATCTCAATACTGAGAACCCAGATGAGGGATTGGGTGCAACAGTCAGTAACCGCAATTCAGTTGCTTCACCTTCTTCGATACCAACAGGATCCCATGTAATGGTAACGTCTTCAAGAACGGATGTCTCGCATGAATCAGTTGTGTTTAGGATTGCTCTGTACTGGAAGAAGCTGTTGTGCTCATCCAGAATACCTGACAAACTGCCTGGAGAATAAAGTGTATCCGACCAGGCACCCATTTCTGAAATATCCGGTGAATCGCAGGATCTTACTTGGAAAGAAACAGATGTTCCAGTTGGCACATTACATGTCCAATCAATACTTCCCCATCCAGGATCATTCCCCAGATACAAGCAGCTGGATTCTAGAAAGCCATCTGAAGTATATTCTAGCGGTTCCCACCAGGAGATATCACCACTAGAATTGTGAGAAACACCTAGAATCTCCATGTTACCATCACCGTCAACATCCTCGCTGTAGACAGAACGAGCACTGTAATACTCTCCAATAACCATGTGCTCGGTCCAGTAGATTCCCGGACTTGTATCTGAGTTTTCCCACCAAGTTATGTCGCCGTCGTCTTGAGCAGCACCGAGAATATCCATGTAACCATCACCGTCTATATCCTCACTATAGACAGAGCGAGCTCCATCGAAATCATTACAAACCGTATGCTCGATCCAACTGGTTCCAGAACCATCAGCATTCTCCCACCAAGTTATGGCATCATCCTGGTAGGCAGCACCAAGAACATCCAAATAACCGTCACTGTCTATATCCTCGCTATAGACAGAGTATGCACCGTTGAAATTTCCATCAATCGTATGTTCGATCCAATTTCCACCAGAACCATCAACATTCTCCCACCACGTGATGTCACAATCCTCGAAAGCAGCACCAAGAACATCCATATATCCATCACAATTAATATCCTCGCTGTAGACTGCACAAACACCATTAAAATTACTATTCACATTATGTGCAATCCAGTTGGTTCCAGAACCATCAGCATTCTCCCACCAAGTTATAGCATCATCGTGGTAGGCAGCACCGAGAATATCCATGTAACCATCACCGTCTATATCCTCGCTATAGACAGAGCGAGCTCCATTGAAATCATTACAAACCGTATGCTCGATCCAACTGGTTCCAGAACCATCAGCATTCTCCCACCAAGTTATGGCATCATCCTGGTAGGCAGCACCAAGAACATCCAAATAACCGTCACTGTCTATATCCTCGCTATAGACAGAGTATGCACCGTTGAAATTTCCATCAATCGTATGTTTGATCCAGTTGATTCCAGAACCATCTGTATTCTCCCACCAGGCGATAGCACCACTTAACCAACCAGTAGCAAGAACATCCATGTAACCATCACTATTTATATCCGCACTGTAGACAGAGACAGCCCAGCTGAATTGACTTTCAACTGTATGCCTAATACTACGCAGTGAAAGACACCCGATAAAATCGTACTGGATTTTGTTTTGAACATAGAATTCATCACTCCATTGGGATTCGACAGGTCCCCAAACACCAGGACCACCAGACCAGTTGGTTTGAGATGCTGTATCAGCGAGCGCGAATGACAAGAAACCAGCGGTAAGTAGTAGAAAGATTACTCTATACATAGAATACTCCCTTTTACTAAAATATTCCGTCTGCTATGAATGATGTCAACTTTCAGTGCATAGCAAACTAAAGAAACCAGTCAGATCTTCGATCTGAAGACTGAATCCTCAGAGCATTAAAGAAAATCGGGAAGGCGATTCACGCCTTCCCCCCGTAGTGGACACTCATAGAACTCTGTCAGCTACTCTATGACCACGAAACGCTGTGTCGATACGAAATTACCTGAGATCATCCGGCAGAAGTAGATTCCGGGAGATAATTCCCCAAGCTGAACATCGTGAAACCCGGCTGAGTACTCACCTTCATCAATCTCGCTTTGCAGCCGACCTGACAGATCGAAGACGGAGATATCTACGGAAGCAGACTCAGGCAGGCTGAATCTTATTACAGGAAAAGCAGATGGATTAGGTGCGCAGGACAGGAGCTCCAATTCAATAGGCTCATCCCACCCTGTCCCAAGGGGATTCCATGTAACGGTTATATCCTCCAATACTGGAGTGATAGAAGCATCAGAAGTCTGTAGTATTGTTTTGTACTGGAAGTAGCTGTCACCCTCACTCAGGATTCCCAGTAGACTGCAAGGAGAGTATAGTGTATCCGACCATGCCCCCATACTCGTGCTGTCAGGTGAGTCGCAGGATCTTACCTGAAATGAAATAGATGTACCTGCTGGCTCATCTGCTGTCCAGTCGATATAACCCCAGCCCGGATCATTACCGAGATACAAAGTGCTGGAAATCAACTCTCCACAGGTTGCATATTCAGTGCATTCCCACCATGTGATTTCACCAGGACCTGAAACAATCAGATCCAGGTAACCATCACCACTAATATCCTCTGCATATACTGACAAGGCATATAAGGCGTTCTGAGCAACGATGTGCGCAAGCCAATCTTTTCCCGAACCTTCGATATTCTCCCACCAGATTATGAAGGTATTGTTTCTATCAGCACCGAGCACGTCTATATCGCCGTCACCGTCTATGTCCACCGAATATGCAGCCCAGGATCCGTAGTAATCATCAATGGTGTGATGGGTCCATGATGTACCGGATCCATCCAAATTCTCCAACCATTTGATTTCACTGTTTTGAATTTCGTTATCGAGAATGTCCATATCGCCATCACCGTCTATGTCCTCTGCAAAGCTGGTGTAAGCTTCTGCTACAATGGGATTCTTGTGCCCGTATAGACCAGAACCATCGATATTCTCCCACCAGGCCATAATAGTTGACAATGAAGAGCCAAGTATGTCCATATCACCATCTCCGTCAATGTCCTCCGAGTATACGGACATGGCACCATTGAAGCATCCGTCAACGATATGCTCGGTCCAGTAGATCCCGGGACTTGTATCCGAGTTCTCCCACCATGTAATGTCGTCGTCCGTAAATGCAGCACCAAGTACGTCCATATCACCATCGCCGTCTATGTCCTCCGAGTAGACAGACATGGCGCCACAAAAATCTTCATCAAGGATATGTTCGACCCAGGATATACCCGAACCGTCGATATTCTCCCACCAGGAGATATCGTCGTCATACATGGCAGCACCTAGTATGTCCATATCGCCGTCGTCATCTATATCCTCAGAATAGATGGATTTAACGCCGTCGAAGTCCCAATCAACTATATGCTCGGTCCAGGATGTACCCGAGCCGTCGATATTCTCCCACCAGGATATTTTGTCCTGTAAAGTATAAGCGCAAAGTATATCCATATCACCGTCACCGTTAACGTCCGCTGGGTAGGCATAAATGTCACCCGAGAATGTACAAGTAACATTTTGCTCAATCGGATTGGCTAATGCTACACGATCCAATTGTAGCGAATTCGGGATATAGTGGTAATTAATCCCGGAATCGGAATAAAACTCATTATTCCAGTTATTAACCGGTCCCCAAACGCCAGGTCCCCTAAACCAGTTGGTCTGAATTGCGGAATCAGCGTATGTGACAACGAAGGAGCCAAAGATCAACAAGGATAGGATTTGTTTATTCATATTATCCACCTAGCAATTTAAATAATCATGGTTTGCTGGCAGGATGTCAAGTTTCTCGGACAAACTGGCTGCCTTTTCCCTCTGATGGGTTTCCCTTCGAGGAAGCTTCGTTTGTCACTTTTTGATCAACGCCTAGCCATATTATCTACCGTAATTTTGGAGAGAATTTAATTGTCGCCAGGGTAGAAGACGTAGGAATAGGCTAAAAGGATTAAGGGAAGAATAATTTAGATACATCATTGCCATATAAATAAATAGAGGTGAAATAATGAATTCAGAGTTTGTATTGAATGCTACCCCTGATGATTCGCAGTTGGAAACCGTTCCTGGACTGGATGATGCGGATAGCGGCCCTGAGGAAGTCACTCACAGCATGATATCAGGCCCCTCCTGACGCAAGCTCCGAGAAGCCCATCCCATGCTTGACACTCCTACCATGTGAGATTGGAACCTGCAGGGGAATGCACATCTCTACACTGAGAACTGATAGGTCGATGACAGGCAAACCCTTCAGTCTTGGTCGCTTACCAGACGGCAGATCTGGATCTGGCGATCGTCAGACCAGATGAATGAGAGACCGTCGTCGGAAATGGCTTCATAGGAACCATCATTGTGTGAGCGCATCAGCCGTGCGGGGCCGAGCCAGAGCAGGCGACCTTCAGGGCTGACGAGTGCCCTTCGTCTTAGATAACCTGCACTCTGCCCCAAGGGCTGTTCACCCGGAAGATATAGATCCCACAGCATATGTCCCGAGGCGCTAAGGACTAGCAGCGGTCCCAGTGTCCAGCAGCCTGCATCCCCTGACAAGATCACTGGCTCTTCCGTGGTGTCCAAGGGATAGAGGAGTACACTGCCAGGGTCTGGCTCAATGTAGGCCCCTCTGGTTGCAAAATAGCTCCCACCGGGAGCGTACACAGGGAGTGAGTATATGTACGGCTCTTCTATAGGAACGGGTCCCCAGATCGATTCTCCAGTCACAGCACTGCTGATGCCCATTTGACCAATGTACGAGTTCCAGATGAACACCGTCATGGAGGTCGGGTCGAAGTAGTCCCTGATGAGATAGAGGTATGGAATATTCCAGTCTCTTGGATCGATCTCCGTCCAAGAGAAATCACCATCACTACTGACCGTGCAAAGGGCAAGAAAGGAATCTGTCTCAAATGACGGTCCCGATGGTAAGATCAGCGAAGAATCCTGTGAAAGAGCCAGAAGCAAGCCTTCATCGTTGATACCTAGGGGCTCCATCTCCACAGCGAGAGTATCCCATGAGAGTCTCTCGGGGCTCGAGTCCCCGGCACGGCAGATTAGAGTATGCCCCTCTGTCGACACGATGAATACTCCTTGATCGAACACCACGCCCCCGATGCTTGTGACGCGGATGTAGGTCTCACCCTCTGATCCCTGGGATTCGGAGGGTATTGCATCCGGAGGGATCGGAGCATAGCCGAGGGTTCGCCCCCTATCTACATCGATCATAGTATAGCTCTCAAGTGAATCCCAGCGTGAACCCTCAAGGAGGGCAACGATGAAATTCCCTTCTCTGGAGATCATGTGATCGCTAATGGAGCCGTCCAATGGGAAGGGCAGTTCAATGATCGAAGGGGCATGGCCTTCCCGGAGAAGGACCACCCGGTCTATGTAGACCAGCACGATCCTCCAGTGGTTGGTACTATCCCAGCATACGTTGAATTTCAGTAACCCGCCTTCCGCGAGCGAGTCGTCCCCCCAAGAGAATCGATCGATGCAGGTTCGCTCGATCCTGTAGTCGGGATAGACCAATTCATCACGTGTGAATTCACTGAGAACCAGTGGGTGGTTCCCCGAGAAAGTACGAATCACCTTCTTCCCCAGCGCAGTCTCTATTGGATCAGGTTTGGAGGGCAAGATCAGTTCATGGTCTTCGCTCTCTTTGAGATGAAGCGGCAGCCAACCGACTCCACATGCAGGGAAATGCCAGCACAGACTGAATTCGCCCTCAGGTGCTCCAATCCTGAGAATGGAATCTCCTATCATCTCCCAACCCATCTCATACCGGTAGCCCGGGATGATCGACAGGACAAGGTCTGACAATATCAAATCCGGGAGTGGAGGATCGAATCGGATCGAGATCGACGCTTCGGTGAACGGTAGGATATCACGTGTTGACCTCCCCCCGACCTGTCCTCCACGAAGCTCAAAATCGAGCTGCAGCAAGGAATCACCTGGGATGTGCAAATACTGGATCACCACATACTCCATCCCGACCATGTGTGCAGTGAGGGCGTAGATTCCTTCGGGGATATCTTCGATACGATACCTGCCGGTTGCATCGGTCATGACGCCCATATAGCCATCATCCAGTAGAACGGTCGCTCCGATGAGCGGATTGCCGTACGCATCTGTAATAGTTCCATACAGTCCGCCGGTGCGAAATGGATCCGGTCCCGGGGGTGCACCTCCGAGAAGCAGGAGGATAACTATAGGAAGTAGAAGCAGATCAAATCTCATGGTACTGTGAGTAGTAGACCTTTCCAAATCTGGCGGTTTGAGACAGCATACCCATGCTGTTCATGGTCAATAAATATAGGCATAATGCAATGAATGCAACTCGGTGGAAGTTGCGAAGTGATCGAGTCCGCATCGGAGCATTAGGAAAATCGGGGAGGCCTTGTTCAGAACCTCCCCAATTCCTGGATGGTACCCCGTGGTAGACGCTTTTAGAACTGTTGTCATTGCTGGAATATGAGTTCAAGAATGTAGCCTTCGTTTGTCGTTTTAATGGTGGGTGGCACTGTTCTGGTACCCCCAATGAGCAAAACTTGGAACCCTATATGGGATTGGTTATTATCA
>CBDVBK010000085.1:0-10873 GCA_965372215.1 uncultured bacterium
CCCTGACCAGATGTCAGGGCGACTGCGGCAATCAGTAAGAGAACCGGAAAAGAAGCTTTCATTCCTTGTAGTTCCTGACTGTTTAAAGAGATTGCTTGGCAATACTTATTCAATCAGTACATATTCAATATAATATTGGGAAAGCGAGTTTCAAAAACAGATATTAGAAACTGTCTTAGCGAAATGACCATAAAGTTTCATCTTGTATTAAGTGCATAAGGATAATTCGAAAGGAGAACGCAGTGAGGATTTTTCTGATAGTTTTACTTGTATCTGGTATGGCATTTGCCGGAGTGCGATTTGGCGGAAGAATTGGTCACTACAGCGGTAATGACCCCAGAACAGGTCAGAGCGCTTCAAGTATGGTGTACGGGGGACAGGTCAGCTTTTCGATTCTGAGCCTGGTCGGATTTGAAATAAGCGGTACTTACGCGGGCAGTGAAAGCGACATCACTCTGTACAATTATCTTGTGACATATATTAATGACGAGTATGACCAGAATTTTGAAGGAGACAGTCTGGGATTAATAGACTACCTTGAGAATGAAATGGGATGGTCTCCGGATAATATCTCCACCGAGATGATGGGTAATTACACAGCAAAGTTCCATGACATAGACCTTGCCGCAACAATGAAAATAACGATCCCGATAGGAGCGCTTCCGTTGAAGCCCTATATCGGCGGAGGCGGTGGCGCGCATATAATATTCAGTGACGCGGATATTCTGATGCAGGTCGTGAACGAGGAAACAGGAGGGACAATGGCCATTGATCCTTACGACCATGTTCACCCTGGAATCCATGGAGTAATAGGTGTATCGTTTGAACCTCCAATGATACCCCTGAGCATTTTCGGGGAATTCAAACACACCAAACCGCTTTCCTCCGACAATGAAGTTGACGGAATCAACATGTTCTATGCGGGGTTGAATCTGGGATTCTGATTATCTGATACCGCCGCAGATCTCCGGGTGAATTGGTTTACCGGAAGCCACTATCCCCGTGGAAAAGATATCCCATTGTTTGCCGGTGAAGGATGATATCTCTCCACCGGCTTCCCGGACAATTAGAGCGCCTGCCGCCATATCCCATGGTTTCAGATGCTCTTCCCAGAAGCCGTCAAGCCGTCCTGTGGCAACGTAAGCAAGATCCAGGGCAGCAGATCCGCCCCTTCGTATTCCCTGTACCCTTCCGAGGAAGTATTTCAGGATTTCAAGGTCCACACCAAGATCATCCGATTTTCTGTGATATGGAAAACCGGTGGCCAGTATACAGTCGGATAGCCTGTCAGTATCCGTTGTGGATATTATGGAATCATTCAGTTTCGCTCCTTTCCCGCGGACAGCTGAAAATATTTCGTTCCTTGAAGGATCGTAGATACAACCGGCTTCAATCGATGAACCGTTCCAGAAAGCAATACTGACCGCAAACACAGGATATCCGTGAGCGTAATTGTTGGTTCCGTCAAGCGGATCAACCACCCAGAAAGGAGGGTCGGGATAATCACCGTTCCAGCTCTCTTCTCCAAGGAATCCTGCCGATGGTTCTATCTCCGCGAGCCGCTTTTTCAGAAATTCTTCAGACATCAGATCAGCCGTAGTTACAAGTTCATGGTTTTCCTTCTTTGATACCCGGATACCGTTCAAGGCAGTTTCAAGCAGAATGGTTCCCGCTTCCCTTGCAGCTCTTTCAATTTCAACAATCATCATTCGCGGTCAACCCTTCGGTAGTTTCATAATCAATTATTTAATATGCTACCTCAACATATATTCTAAATCAGTATTCAGAACAGGGGATGGGAAATGAAAAGCAGGAATCTTGTTTCATACAATCTTTCAATCTGGCTTTCCTGGATTCTAGGAGGAACAGCTATCATCGTGGGGGGATTGATCATATTTATCGCGTTCGCTGCATGGGAACCTGTAAAAGGAAGTCTTGTGTCTATCTCCGAGGGAATCTATTCCGCGAGATCAGCAGTTGAATTTATAGGGAAAGATTTCGGAACATCATCATCTCTGATTGCGGATGTCAGTAGTTCGATCAGAAGTACGAGCGAAGTTATTCACGAAACATGGGTAACAATCAACAGTATAAATGAAACCACGGAAGACATTCGCTATCTGACCCTTACAGTAGCACAGAGCATAGAGAACCTTCCTCCTGCAATTCTATCCGTGATAGGCGAGGATCACTTTACAGAAATACTGTCCAGCCTGGAAAACACGTACTCCACCTCAGGTCAGACAGTTGTGGGAATGGAACATTTGTCAGCTACACTGCAGCCGATGGAGCCCCTTCTTGAAGAAGTAGCGAATAGGGTCGACTCTCTTGCGGGAGACCTGTTCAACACTGAAGAAGCTTTTAACGAAGCTGTTGATCATCTCGAAAAAGCTGCTGCAACAATTGAGTCAGCGACCCATTCCTCATTTCTGCCGCTGATTGCTGCCGGAACAGGGTTGATTCCGCTTCTGGTGGGATTGTACCTGATCATCCAGGGAGCAGCTCTCAGGAGGCTCTATCTGGACAGGCCTTTAAGAGAAGATACTGACTGAAAATCACTGATATTTTCCGGATCCCAGTCTTCCTCAATCGCGAGTGACTCAACTTCCTTCTCCTCACTGGGAATTCCGCCGAGTCGTGCTATAGTGTTTGTTTCTCTATGCCTTATCACGAGGTTCATCCAGTTGTACTGATCCGGATGATCTTTTCCCAGCATCTCAAATATTCTGAATAAGTCAGCAGTTCCGCTTGAGTCAAAATACTCAGGATTAAAGCTTTGAAAGGTTATTCTGTAGCGAGCACCCGGCAGAACGTGATTACAGGCAATAAGCAGTTTGCATCCGGTGGATTTTGCGAGCCTCAGAGGTGTTGATGAAGCAAGCACAGGAACCCCGAAGCTGTTTACCCAGTGCCCTTTCGGCCCTCCCCATGCAGTGGGTGATATTTGGATTATATCTCCTTTTTCTATAGCATCGTAGATCCACCGCGGATTTTCATCCGGAAAACCTACGTGATGCCACTTCCTGCTGACGGAGAGCCTTGTTTTTCTTACAATAGCCGGCGCGTCAGCATATCTTGATGAGATGATGTGTATCGGATATCCGAGAATGGCTAGAAGTATATGCAGCGTGCGTTCATCCCCGAAATGTGGAACAAGAAGGAGAACACCATTTCCTTCCGCAACGGCATCATCCAGAAGCGATCTGTTTTCCAGTTCGACCCTTGCCGAGATATTGTCCCGGTTGAATCGTCCAGAGAAGAAAAGACTCAGAAATGCTCTCTGGTGCACTCTCCAGTATTGCTTCAGCATCGTTTGCGAATCGCTGCCGCTTATTCCCGGAAACACTCTGGCAAGATGTCCGAGGTAGACTTTATTCTGTTTTCTATTACCTGCATATCTCAGAGAAGAAAGAATTCCGGCAAGAAATTCCGCTTCCCTGAACGAGGTCAGTTTTGTAAGACATGAGATGAAAAAGTAATAAGTTCCTCTGCCAGGCATATTCGACTATCCTTTCGAAGAATTCACAGAAAAGTCCCCTGCCCGATTTCCGCAAGACAGATTTGGAACAGGGAGTTGCAAAGTTGTCTGTCCATACTATACTATTTCTATGAAAATGAAGACATTTCCAATCATCATACTCCTTGCCGTCTCTATTCTGCTCGGAGGGAGGATATCTCTCATTGAGACAGAAGCCCTGGGCATTTCAGTAGGCCAGTACAGAAGCGTCATGTTCGCCCTTCAAGAGTATCAGGCTGACAGCGCACGGTTTTGCGGATCAATAGAGGTATTCCCTGATACTTCTTCGGTAGAGCTGCTGCTTTTTCATACGGATGACTACATGCGGTGGAGGAATAGCAGCGTTGACGTCGATACTCTTGAATATCTGAGTACCTCATCAGGAGAATTCGAGATGAGGATCAGCGGTTTTGGCAGCCTTGTTCTCGTCATCAGCAACAGGGGGAATTATCACCCCGTAACAGTATCGTTTGATATAGAAGTTCTTTTCGCCGGAAGCGGTGATTCGGGTGACCCTCTGCCGGCGGCCCTCAGAATAGCGCTGTTCTTAATGATGATGGGAGTGATCGCAATCGCTGTTGGAGGAGTAATAACTAAATATGTTATTTCTCATCGAAAGAGGACTTGACGAGAAATCCTATCTATATATACTCATATTCCGATAGGAATAGGTGGTAATATGCTAATATCGACCAGAAGCAGGTACGCACTAAGAGTTCTTGCGCGAATGGCAAAGATGATGGAGAAAAAAAGAAACATACCTGTATCTCTTTCTCTGTTGTCAGAGCAGGAACAGATATCTGTTCGCTATCTCGAGCAGATATTCAGCAAATTGAGAACAACCGGAATAGTCAAAGGTAAAAGAGGCCCGGGAGGCGGATACGTTTTCGGGATTTCGCCGGGGGAAATTAGTCTTTACGATGTAATAAGTGTTCTCGAAACGGATTTTCTTCCAACATCATGTTTGTCAGACGGGGTAAACTGTTCTCCATCAAAGATTTATGAAACTAAGCAGTGCCCTCTGGAGGATACATGCGTAACCAGACCGCTCTGGATGAGTCTCAGAGATATGTTCGACTCCTTCATGAAGAATCATTCCCTTGAGGACCTGATCGCAGGAGATGTTAATTGGGGTGAATTATAGTCATGTGGAAGTATTCGGAAATATTGATGGATCATTTCATGAATCCACGCAACGCTGGAGAGCTTGATAACCCTGATGGCCATTCTGAAGTAGGCTCACCTCAGTGCGGTGACGCTATGACGCTTGATATCAAGGTAGATGATGATGACAGAATTGCCGATATCAAGTTCATGACTTTCGGTTGTGCCGGAGCTATAGCTGCGGCCTCAGCCCTTACAGAAATAGCCAAAGGTATGACTCTTGAAGAGGCTGGAGGAATAAAAAACAGTCAGATTGTTGAATTCCTTGGAGGTATGCCCGCCGAGAAATACCACTGCTCGGTAATGGGTCATGACGCACTGTCAGAAGCGATCAACAATTTTATCACCAAAAGAGACGTAACCGCAGCTGTCTTTAGTGAGATACTGGATGAAGTTCCCACCGAACTCAGGAGCTTTCTTGGAGACAGGACAATCAGTGTTGTACACGTTCATCCGGGACGGGTTCGAATAAGTGATGTTGGCGCAGACGGACAGAAGATTGCTGAAATACTTGAGAAGGAACTTCATGACAGGATCGGGGAAACAGTTGAAGTGAGGATTGCCTGATGAAAGTCTATCTGGACAACAACGCAACCACCCGGATGGCTCCCGAAGTTCTGGATGCAATGATCCCCTTCTTTAATGATAAGTACGGCAATCCATCAAGTTTTCATACATTCGGCAGTAATCTCATGGAGCATATAGAAAAAGCCAGGCAGCAGGTCGCTGATTTGATTGGTGCTTTCCCTTCAGAGATCTTCTTTACATCAGGGGGAACGGAAAGCGATAACACCGCTCTCTTTTACGGTGTCGGTGCAGATTTCGAGAAACCGGGGCTGGTAACATCGGTTGTGGAACACCCCGCAGTTCTTGAGACTGCCGGATATCTCGAGCAAGCCGGGCATCCTCTCGGTCTGGTCAAGGTGAAAAGAAGCGGTTCTGTCTCTATGGATTCTCTTGAGGAACTGGTGAACTCGAATACCGGACTTGTGTCCATAATGAAAGCAAACAATGAAACCGGTGTAATTATGCCGGTTAAGGAAGCTGCGGAGATCACTCACAGGGCGGGAGCGCTTTTCCATACGGACGCTGTTCAGGCAGTCGGTAAGATTCCGGTTGATGTGAAAGTGGAGGGAATAGATCTTCTCAGTCTTTCAGCACACAAATTTCACGGACCAAAGGGTGTCGGAGCTCTTTATATCCGTAAAGGCTTGCAATTGAAGCCATTTATGCATGGTGGACATCAGGAAAAAGGGATAAGATCAGGAACCTACAATATCGCTGGAATCGTCGGGCTGGGGAAAGCCGCAGAGATGGCAAAATACTTCATTGCGGAGGAAGCATTGAAAACATCCTCTCTTCTGCATAAACTTGAGTCAGGAATCCTGAAGAAATGTCCCGGGGCTGTCATAGTTGGAGTTGAAGAGGAAAGACTCCCAAATACGGCTACAGTACTTTTCATGGACGTGGAAAGTGAAGCGGTTCTTACTTTGATCGACTTTGCGGGGATCTCCGTATCCTCAGGATCCGCCTGCAGCACCGGGAGCAAGGATCCAAGCTATGTTCTCACATCCATGGGGATCAGTGCCGCCGCCGCAAATACCGCGATACGCTTCAGCCTCAGCATGTACACATCGGATGAGGAGATTGATTACGTGCTTGAAGAGCTGCCGCCGATAATTGAGAAGCTGAGAAAAATCTCACCTTACGCAGTGTAAATATAAGGGGACACGCAGCAGAGCCTGCATGTCCCCGTCCTATCTCCGTTAGAACTCGGGCATTGTACACGCAGCTCCTGCCGAGATGCTGTATTCCGTATTTCCACTGAGTCCGGCTCTCATAGAAAAGAACAGAGCCGTGTTATCAATGAAGTAGGTGGTTATTGTCGCCGTAAGGCCCAGATCGCCCGTTGTAGTGCCATCCATACCACACAAAATCTGAAGGTTACCCGTAAGGTAACTTGATCCTCCGGCAGAGAACTTCATGTAATCGATAATGCGGCCCTCGAAAGGATTACTTCCGCCGTTCAGAACGTACGAAGCTGCTGTATGCAACCTGAGAAGACGGAAGGTAGTACTTGTTGCTATTCCGAAGGCAAGTTCCGAACCGGTATCCCGCCCCTCGCTTCCAGTGGGCAGAGTAATCAATCCCTTGAAAACCAGAGCAGATCCTCCACGCGCAGTTTCGTATAACCACGAGCATCCGGCTGAGATGTCGCCAGGAATGTGTTCATCGCCAGAGGAATCGTTCAAATAGATCGGTATTTCGCCACCGAATTCAAGATTATCGATGCATCCCCATGTAATACTCAAGGGAAGAAGAAGGTAATTCCCGGCATCGTTTTTCATGTCTATATACTCAAGTTTTCCCTGAATCCGGAGAAAACCTCTCTCTAATACTCTTGATCCGGGAAGGAAGGGGTAACCGGTAAGACCTCCCTCAGCTGAAATTCCCTGCCGGGAAGCATCGGCTTCGATTACGAAGGGAATAAGCAGGACGACAAACAGTGATATCAGTTTCACATTTCTCCTTCTTGTTCAGGTTGACTTGGTACGATGTGCAGAGAATCTTCCAGATGTACAGACAATATTAGATTCTCCCTTCATGAGAAAGGTAAAAGATATATGACCTGGAGTGAGGCAGGATTGATCCTGCTCTCGATTGCAGTTTTTGCCGGGCTGTTTGTGATGGTTTCTCAGGAGCAGAGCCTTCAGCTGTCCGATACAGCGCAGGAAGAACAGATGCTTGATCCGTTCAGGCTGATTGAACAGGATTTCGCAGCTTTATGTTACGGCTCCAGTTTCAGATCAATATCCTCCCCGACAGGAGATACCCTTATCAAATCAATGGATCTGCTTAACACAATATCCATACATCAGGCGAATCTTAAGATAACAGGGTCGCTTGCCCGACACGGTTTCAATCACATTGTAACTCTGGCTACTCCGGACAGGGGACTCTCATTTCTATGCCGAACCTCTCAGGACCAGCCTGTTCGATTCGAATTGAACAGCACCACAAGATAAAGGTAGAGCTGAAAACACACCTTGTTGACGGATGCCATTTTACTCTGTATTCATCGGTTCCTGCAAAATTAATTATATTCAGGAAAATTTGCTGAAGTATATACGGTCATAAA
This sequence comes from uncultured bacterium, assembly GCA_965372215.1. Lineage (GTDB taxonomy): Bacteria > Fermentibacterota > Fermentibacteria > Fermentibacterales > JCC-6 > Aegiribacteria. The sequence goes on from CBDVBK010000085.1 coordinate 7,821, forward strand.
CCAGCTGGAAATCATATTCCAGCTGTATTTTCACGGACGGAATGTAAAGATAGACAGACTTCTACTGAAGGCTTCTACGGAGGTTGTTACATATGAGCAAAATTGCCAGATGGCGTAACGGGACTTCAATATCTCTTTTCATAGCATCTCTTCTTATGGTGTGGCCCACTATCCGGTGGTACTCTATGCCTGCCGAGGAAAGAGATCGAGCCGAGGCAAGTGTCCAGCCGGAAACAGATAACCCCCATCTCAGAGCAGTTCTTGACAGCCTTCAGAGTGAAGGCGGAGAAGAGCTCATAGGGGAATACAGAGCCCTGTACCAGGAGCGGGAAGGTACGATAAAACTTGGACTTGACCTTCAGGGAGGCATGTACCTCTCTTATATGGTGAAGCCTACCCCCGGAATGGATGAGCAGGACGCAATTGATCAGGCTCTTGAAGTTATACGGAACAGGATCAATGAGTTCGGTGTATCAGAACCGTCAATAACCAGACAGGGAGAGGACAGAATAGTCATTCAGCTCCCTGGAGTTCGAGATCCCGCGCGAGCTCGCGCTATTGTCGAAAGACAGGCTCTGCTTGAATTCAAGCTGGTTGCCTATCCGACGGAAGAACACCCAACAGCTGCAAGTGTTCCGGTTCTCAGAGCAATTGACAATCTTATCACATCCGGCAGCGAAGATCTTGGCCCAGCCCCACTGGACAGCCTGATGGAAAGACCTTTGGATTCCCTTGAAACAGAAACTGCGCAGGCTTCTGATGCTTTTTCGGATTCGATAGGTCAATCAGTTGCTCCGGAAGGTTTTTCTCTTCCGCAGCCGGAAGAAATTTCTTCGAATCAGGATTTACAGGAATTGACTCTGCCTGACCTTGACAGACCCGGCAGTCTGTCCAGCATGATTGAGATCGCACCGGAGAATTTGGCCCGATCATCTGTAAGCATATCTCCGGGAGACTGGCTGGTTTATGATGGGAACACAATGGACCATCTGAACGATATTATCAACAGACCAGACGTTGATTCAATATTGAAGGAAGCCAACCTCGTCTTTAAATTCGGCAGACTTGAAGAAACGGTTGATGGATCTTTCAGAGCCATCTACCTCCTACCCAGAGACATGACACGTGGCTGGGAGCGCAATACTGACCAGGTGAATGAAAATTACTTCCTTACCGGAGCAAGCCTGACAGACGTCAGAATTCGGATGGGAAGCGCCCAGTCTCTCAACAACAATCCATATCTTATAGTGGAATTCGATTCACATGGAAGAGATAACTGGGAACAGATTACCGGCAATAACGTTGGCAAAAGAGTTGCCATTGTTCTTGATGGCACTGTGTACTCCGCGGCAACAATCCGCGAACGGATATCAGGATCCGGAACAAGATTATCCGGAGGATTTACGACCGAGGAAGCCAGAGATCTCAGGCTTGTTCTGAAAGCGGGATCACTTCCAGCGGAACTGGAGATTGCCGAAGAACAGACCATTGGACCCAGTCTTGGTCAGCAGTCGATAAACAGGGGTATGATCGCTGGAATAGTCGCCACTCTCCTAATTGCGGCTTTCATCATTTTCTATTACGGAACAGCCGGTATAATCGCGATAATGGCCCTCCTATTCGACATGCTCATTATCATGGGAGTACTCTGTTTCCCCGGACCCCTTGCTCAATTCGGGCTTAAAGGATTGAACGCCACACTGACTCTTCCAGGAATTGCGGGTATTATCCTTACAATCGGTATGGCGGTCGATGCCAGTGTGCTCATATACGAGAGAATCAGAGAAGAGAAACGATCCGGCAAAGGTATCCGCGCAGCCGTAAAGGCAGGATATTCAAGAGCATTCGTAACAATTCTTGATGCGAACATCACAACACTGATTACCGCGCTTGTCCTGTACAAATTCGGTACAGGCCCAATCAAAGGATTTGCCGTTACGCTTTCAATAGGTATTCTGGCCAGTATGTTCTGTTCACTTGTCTTCTCAAGGGCTTTCATAGAGTTCCTTCTTAAAAACAAGAAAAGAATGGATATCAGCTTCGGCAGATGGTCAATTCTCGGGAAAAAGCAATTCGCATTCGTTGAAATGCGAAAGAAAACATATATCATCTCCGCAGTCGTTCTCCTTATCGGAGCCGGTGCATACGTCATAAACGGAGGACTGAATCTCGATATCGATTTTACCGGTGGTCTGGAGACAAATGTAGTCAGCAATACAGATATCGGCACCGATGATCTGAAGAACCTTCTGACCGATTCAGGGCTTCAGGGTGTACAGGTACAGAAGCTCATGGATTATAAAGGTGACGGAGGAGCAGCTTTTGTCATTCGAACATCGGAGATCGATAAGGATGTTGTTTACAACGCTCTTGAGTTAAACGGGTGTATTCCTATGGAACACGATGCTGACACTGAAGGACTCTCCTTTATCAAACAAATCGGACCCAGGGTTGGAGAAGAGCTGAAATCCAAGGCGCTTAATGCTATTTTCATGTCGATGATTTTTATCGTTCTGTATGTCTGGTATCGGTTCCAGTTCAAGTGGGGAGTTGCAGCGGTAGCGGCGCTTGCTCATGATACTCTTATAACGATCGGACTTCTCGCTTTGATACAGCTTGATATCTCTCTGACGATCATCGCGGCGATTCTTACTATTGTCGGTTATTCCATCAATGACACTATCGTAGTCTTTGACAGAATCAGGGAGGACAGACGCCTTAGAAAAGGCAAGAACCTCGCCGAGACGGTGAATATCAGTATCAACGAGGTTCTAAATAGAACTGTTATAACATCAGTGACTACGTTCATGGCAGCTTTCATGCTCTTCCTGATCTCAGGCGGAGTGTTATCACAATTCTCATTGACACTGATGATCGGGATAGTTGTAGGAACCTACTCGTCGATATTCATAGCCAGCCCGATACTGGTAGACTGGCACGCAAAGATGAAGAAGTAAAAGGCAATATTTGAACAGGAAGGGCGGGAGCTATTCCCGCCCTCTCCAGTTTGGCCTTTGACTAGACATTCGTCGATTTCATTCCATTAATAATTC
>CBDVBK010000086.1:0-10785 GCA_965372215.1 uncultured bacterium
AGATGTATCGTTGTCAGATAGGAGATATTAAGCATGAAATGTTATGTATCGATTGTGATTGTGTTGTTGATTCTCTCATGCGGGGACACTCCAACCGGACCTCCTGATCCTGTTTATCCCACGGCATCGGTTCTTGCTGCAGTGTTCACAGGTGGCTGGTTCCCTCCTGATACATCCAAGGGTACAAGTAACGATATTCAACTTACGTGGACAGTGTGCCCCGATGAGAATTTCTGGAAGTACACGCTCTACAGATCATATACGCCCGATATTGAATTGCTTCCCGATTCAGCGGAGATCATTCACATAATCTTTGACACTTCAGATACTGTATACACAGACTTCCATACCTCCTGGGACACCAGGTTCTACTACGCTGTCAGAACATCTGACCAGGATACCCTTGTTTCATGGAGCAACGAGGTGTTTATAGATATCCCTTCTCAGAACACCTTCGGCGGTCCGGATTCCCTTGTTAAGTCTGTAGATGTCGGAGCGGGTCCGGGAGGCATCTGCAGCCTGCCTTCAGGGAGTTACGTGTACGTTGCATGCTACTTTGGAAGCAGCGTCTATGTGCTGGATACTTACGACTATTCAGTATCTGCTTCTGTTCCGGTCAGCGGCGGTCCCATGGATGTCTGTTCCTCCAGTGAACATGTGTTCGTATCATGCGGCAGCGGTGATGAAGTACAGGCGATCAGGACTTCCGACAATACCGTTGATATGACGGTCTCCGTCGGTGATTCCCCGGCGGGACTCTGCATCACGCCGGATGATGAGTATGTCTACGTCTGCTGCTACGGTAGCGACGAGGTATGGTGCCTTGATGCTGTATCTTTATCCGTCATCGATGTGATTGGTGTTGGAAACGGTCCCTGGGATATCTGCTGCCTTCCCTCAGGTGAATACATCTACCTTACAAACCGGCTTGAAGGAAGTGTAACGGTTATAAGGGTATCTGACAACGAGGTTATATCAACATGGAATGTGGCTTCGGAACCAACCGGCATATGTTCCTCGATAACTGGCGAACATGTTTATGTCTGTGATTATTCCGCTAACAGTGTACTGTTTGTTAGAACCTTCACAGGAACTGTTGAAGCAAGTCCTAATGTGGGTATGAGTCCTATCGGTGTATCGGTTGTTCCAAATGGAAGTATCGCCTACGTATCCTGTTATCAGGAAGACAGGATTTATTTCCTTGATCTTTCAAGCGGGACTGCAGTGGGCTGCTTACAGACTGATATCCGCCCGAACGGGATCTGTTCAGTACCTTCCGGCGAACAAGTGTATTTTACTAACAGTATCTCAAGTACGGTCAGTGTGCTCGGGTACAGTGGTTCGGGGTGGCCGCATTAGTAGTTTGCTCAGGTTTTACTGGCAAGTACTATTCTCCTGCGCCCTGTCAGATCATTTGCGGATTCCACGCAGTACCAGCTGTTACTGTTTGAAAGCCATTCTTCTACTATGGGGACCTGATCGGAAGCAAGCTCCAGAGCCAGTACTCCATTCCTCTTCAGCATAGAAGGAACTTGTTCAAGCAGAATTCGAACAAGGTCAAGTCCATCAATACCACCATCGAGGGCAATGCGCGGATCTCCAAAGCGTACTTCCGGCTCGAGGGTCTCTATTTCGAGGGAAGGAATGTATGGAAGGTTCGCGATAACTCCATCAAATCGGGCAGCTCCGGTTCCAAACGGTTTCATAATATCAGCCCCAACCAGCTGAACATTTTCAATTCCGTGGCGAATCATGTTGTACTTAGCAATGGTCAGTGCCGCAAGGCTTATGTCAGTGCCGATAACAAGGGCTGACGGATATTCCAGAGCCAGAGTGGCGGCAATAATTCCCGAGCCTGTGCCCGCATCAAGAAGAAGGCGCGGTTTCTCAGGCAGTTTACTTATAAAAAGTTCTACGAGTATCTCTGTCTCAGGTCGCGGCACTAGAGCATCCGACCCCGCAATGAATTCTCTGCCGAGAAATTCCGCAGTTCCGGTGATATGTTGAAGCGGTTCTCGATTCTTCCGCCTGCTTATCATCCTTCGGAAGTCCTCTGAATCTTTTGGGTCCAGCTCAGTGGAATAATGCAGATAGAGCGAATGCCTTTCCAGTTTCATCAGATGACAGAGGAGAATATCAACTTCCAGGCGGGGAGACTCAAGATTCGCGAGCTCATGCATGGCCCACCGGGAGGCATCCTGAACACGCATGTCGTTCAGAAACCGGTGGAAACTTCTGAGAGCAGTCTTTCCTGCTCAGCTTCGATCAGAGGATCGATTACCTGATCCAGTTCCCCTGCGAGAATTGCCTTCAATGAGTGGAGTGAAAGGTGTATGCGATGATCTGTGAGTCGTCCCTGGGGAAAGTTGTAAGTTCTTATCTTGGCGCTCCGGTCACCCGATCCGACCATGCCTTTACGTACTTCATCGCGTTTGGCTCTTTCTTCTTCCTGTTTCAATGCGAATAGTCTTGATCTTAAAACTTTCAGGGCTTTTGCCCTGTTTTTATGCTGGCTCTTTTCATCCTGGCATGATACGACGAGTCCGGTTGGTTTATGTGTGATTCTAACCGCCGAATCGGTTGTGTTCACGCTCTGGCCGCCCGGACCTGAAGATCTGTAAACGTCTATTCGAAGATCTTCCGGGTTGATCTCGATTTCAACATCCTTTGCTTCGGGAAGAACTGCTACGGTACAGGCAGAGGTATGTATTCGACCTGATGTCTCTGTCTCCGGAACGCGCTGAACTCTGTGAACTCCCGCCTCAAATCTCATGCGGCTGTAAACACCGCTGCCCCGGATAGCAAAGATTACCTCCTTGAAGCCCCCTCTTTCTGATCCGCTGCTGCTGAATATTTCAATAGACCAGTTCTTCTTCTGGGCGTAGCAAGAATACATTTTATAAATATCAGCCGCGAAAAGCGCCGCTTCTTCTCCTCCTGTACCGGAGCGAATTTCTATCATGACATCTCTTCGATCATTGGGGTCGGGAGGAATAAGGAGCCGTTTCAGCTTCTTGTTAAGCTGCAGTAGTTTCGCTTCAAGCACAGGCAGATCCTGGTGGGCTATTTCAGCGATTTCATTGTCATCATCACCAAGATATTCATTCATCTCACTGATTGAGGACTCGGTATTTTCAATCTCATTAACTGTATTCAGTATTTTAGCCAGACCGGCTCTTTCTTCCGTAAGAGAACGTATCAAAGCTGAGTTTCTGAGAGTGTCAGGAGAACAGAGACTGTCATCTATTTCCTGAACCCTCAGGGATAATGATTCTTTGTCGAACGCTTTCATTCCTTATCTTCCGGATTATCGCCGATTTCCTGTTCCCACATGGTCACGAATGGTCCGGGATCCCGCCCGAGAGAAACCATCAATGACGCCACTGCCACTTCGATTTCATCCTTACCGGCCTTTCGTGTAGTTAATCTCTGGAGAAGAAGCCCGGGTGCTGTTACCGCTCTGGCCAGGGCTGATGTTTCCAGGTGACTGTCAGCCAGCTTAAGTAATTCGTAACTGAGCCCCATCACTAATGGGATCAGTGGTAGATGATAGATTATTCTGACCAGAGCATTAGGATTTGTCCCGGTAATCAGAATAACAAGAGAATCGAAAATTCCATAGAAAAGAATTGTCCCGAGCATCATAAGAAGAAGAAAGCTGGTTCCGCATCTCTGGTGCAAGGGGCTCTGTTCCTCTGCTTTCTCCACCAGCGGTTCAAGCCCTTTTTCCCAGGCATGAATTGTCTGGTGTTCCGATCCGTGGTAGACGAACAATCTTCTTATCTCAGGCATCAGAGATATTGCTCCGAGGTATATGAGAAAGGCGGTGAGCCGGAATAATCCAGCAAGCATGTGAATTCCAAACTGCTGTGTAGCGGGAATACTGTCGCCGCTTTCAAGAATCCATTTGCTGCACTGAAGCGGGAGCCAGGCAAACAGAACCATAGCAAGCAGAAAGGCCATCAGTGTTGTAAGAAATGGTCCTACTCGATTGGTTTTTCCGCCTTTGCCGCCAGATTTCTCATCTGGTTTTTCTTCAGCTATTTCCGCAGACCAGTTCAGAGCTTTCATTCCCAAACGGAGTGTATCGATCAGCATTGCAGCGCCTCTGAAAACAGGTTTTTCCCAGATCGGGCTTCTGTCCTTCAACTGATTCATATCGAGCCTTCGGACGAGAATCAGTCCGTCCGTTTTCCTTACAGCAACTGCAGTTGAAAAAGGAGAACGCATCATTACGCCCTCAATAACAGCCTGCCCGCCCGTTTTTGATTCGTGGGCTGTGGAATCAGTGTTTTCAGCAAGAGCATTCATCGCATTTCTCCATACATTACATTTTTCAAATAAGCGTAAGGGGAGCAAGAAGCTCCCCCCGAACTGATACCAATCTTTAAGCTAGTTACCGCTGTCTGCTGTCTTCTTGCCGTACCTCTTCAGATATTTGTCTACCCTTCCAGCCGAATCAACAAGTTTCTGTTTTCCGGTGTAGAACGGGTGACAATTAGAGCACACATCAAATTTCTTGTCTTTTCCTGTGGAACGTGTTTTTATCTTGTTCCCACATGTACAGGTAAATACGACTTCCCTGTATTCAGGATGAATATCTTTTCTCAATTAATTACCTCCATGTTAATAAGCAAAGTGCACAGTACTATTCAGACATCGAAGCCATTGCGTCAAGGAACAGCTTATTGGATTTGTGTTTAGAAAGCTGCTTCTTCAATACTTCCATAGCTTCGACCGGATTCATGTCAACCAGAATTTTCCGCATGATCCAAACCTTGGATAAAGTTTCCTCATCCATCAGTAGTTCTTCTTTCCTGGTGCCTGTTTTAGTTATATCAATGGCAGGATATAACCGTCTGTCAGCAAGACGCCTGTCAAGTACTATTTCAGAGTTCCCTGTTCCTTTGAATTCCTCGAAAATAACCTCATCCATCCTGCTGCCGGTATCAATAAGAGCTGTAGCGATTATTGTAAGGCTCCCGCCATCAACAATGTTCCTTGCAGCTCCGAAGAACCTTTTAGGTCTTTGAAGAGCGTTGGAATCAACTCCACCTGAGAGAATTTTACCAGAGTGCGGAATTACCTGGTTATTGGCTCTGGCCAGCCTTGTTATTGAATCAAGGAGTATGACAACATCGAACCCGCTTTCAACAAGTCTCTTGGCTTTTGCAAGCACCATATCTGTGATCTGAATATGTCTTTTGGGAGTCTCGTCGAATGTCGAGGCTATTACTTCCCCCTGAACATGCCTTCTCATGTCTGTCACTTCTTCCGGACGCTCATCAATCAGAAGGATCATCAGTTTTACATCAGGAGAGTTAGCGGAAATGCTGTTTGCGATACTCTGAAGAAGCATGGTCTTTCCAGCTCTCGGGGGGGAGACGACAAGAGCTCTCTGCCCTTTTCCCAATGGAGCAAGTAAATCAAGAATCCTTCCCGCCATATTATCAGTAGTGGTTTCAAGAGTAAACTTAGTTTCGGGATAATAGGGAACCAGTTTGTCGAAAGCAGGTCTGTTTTTCAAATCCTCGAGGCTTCTGTCGTTAACGCTTTCGATCCTCAGGAGAGCAAAGTATTTCTCGCCATCCTTGGGTTTCCTTACCTGACCTGAGACAGTGTCACCTGTGCCTAAAGAAAATCGTTTAATCTGGGATGGCGATACATAAATATCAGTTGAACTCGGGAGATAGCAGCCTTCATTTGATCTGAGAAACCCATATCCCTCAGACAGTACCTCCAGAACTCCCGTTGAGTACTCCAGTCCGTTACGCTCAGTCTTATTTTCAAGGAGCTTCATTATAAGATCTTGTTTTCTGATTCCGGATACTTTTTCGAGTTTCTTTTCCCTGGCTAATGTCTGAAGTTCAACGAGTGTTTTCTTTTCCATTTCGGCAAGCGAATACTCGCGTTGAGGTTTTTGATTCATGAATCCTCTTCAATTCGGGTTTACAAGTGAATATTTTATTGACAGTGCCGTTTCATCTACCGACACTTAATACGCCTGAAAGCTTCTGCATCCTATAAGTCTAAAAAGATTTCCCGTCGAGAAATTTAACTGGATTACTTAGCGAGTACATAAGATAAGCACGTAAATAATCTGAAATGTCTGTTGAATCGTCAACCCCTCTCCAGATTCGGGGGGACGACTGATGTAATATTATACATAATTGTATTGACGGACAACCTTATGACTGTTTTCCTTTATCTGAATCAACAGACTGGAGAATCTGTAGTTTTGAGAATCTTGAGAATCGCGGGGTTCAGCGTACTGGTGGCAGTAGTACTTATTTTGGCATCCGGCAGACTGCTTCACAGCAGCTCAAGCGAGGGTGATCTTACTTTCGTTCTCATTGCTGCAGGCATTTTTCTTCTTTCCGCTGCTCTTGCTGTAACTACGCAGAATAAATCACGAAAATCTTCTGACAGATTGATCATCTACTGGGTCTCCGCTGGAATAATGATAAGCGTACAGCTTACAGGAGGAAGCAGCAGTCTCTTATACTCCGGATATCTTCTTTTTCTAATGTGGGTATCCCTCCCTTCAACCGGAGCGGAAGCAACCGAACTCGGTCTCCTTATCGGATTTGTAGAAGCTTTCGCTCTGCTGAATGCTTCTATCTGGTCAGGAGAGGGGGCGCTCCTCACAAATCTGATTCCACTGCTCCTGCCAGCCCTTAAAGCTCTTCTTGTCCCATTCCTTTTCGGCCTTGTTGCTGACTGGCTGGCGGAGAGGGAACTGTTCCTGAATGAAATCGCTCCACCCGGCATGAGCAAGGGGGAAGAGACCGATGAAAGATCCTCTTCAACCGGAACAATTCTATCCTATCCATTGCTGACTATCATTCAAAGGAATTCCAGTGCGGATTCCACATGTCTGTTCATTCAGTACGATGATGGATTTTACAGGTTGGAAAATTTCGTGGCAAAAGATAATTCAGTCATTGACAGATATATGCTACCTGCAAATCACAAACTTCTCAGAATTCTCAAGAATAGTAAAGAACCTGTCTTAATCAAAGCAGATTCTTATACTGAGCGTTCAGAGCTTGCACCGTACCGTCTTACCACATTGAAAGATGAAAAAGCTTTCTGGATAGTTGTATGCTGTCTGGGGAAAGCTGATAATCCAGCCGGTTTTCTGCTTCAGGATTTTTATAGTGATAAACCATCTGAAGAGACTGTTCGGAATCTTGAAAACGCTGCTGAAGCGCTGCATATGAATGTGATGAATACAGGGATCAATTATCTGTCCGCCGAGAACGGCAGTTGGATGACAAAACTGGTTTCCCTTTCGGGGATAGACTCTCTGGATGCCTCAGTTCAGGGAATTGCAAGCCTGCTCTCAGAGATCATCCCAGGTTCAACAGTATCAATCGCTGACGTGAATCTTGAAAACGAAGTGATTCGAGTCTGGGTTTCAAGAGGCCCTCTGGCCAGATGGCGGCGGAAGAGGGTTTCGAGCAGTAACGAGGGATTAGCAGGATGGATAGTAAAGAACCGCGTCCCCTGTAAGCGCTCCGGAATAAAGCACGGAGAAAGAAACGTCAGTTCCTTCTCAAATGAAGCGGATATTAACCTCCGGGTGGGCAGCTGCATGGGCGTTCCCGTTATGCGTAATAACGAAGTACTTGCTGTTATCATTATTGAGCACGAAGATGACAGGGTTTTCGATCAGTATCATGAGAGTGTTGTTCTTGCGGCTGCAGGATTGTTCGCTCTGACTGATGAACTGGCGGATTTCAGAAACAGATTCAGAAACATTTCCGGTCGGGATACACTGACAGGACTTCCGGGGATTACACTCTTTGACAGGCACCTGCGCGAGATGGCAAAAAGAGTACAGACATACGGATGGTCAATAGGAGTGGTGATTGCAGATATTGACGGTTTCGACTTAATCAACAGGAACTACGGTTACAGTGAAGGAGATAAAGTTCTGAAGGAAACTGCATCCCGCTTCAGTAATTGCTTTTCAGATGAGATATTGATTTCAAGAACCGGTCCGGACAGTTTTGCAGCATGCATTCCAAAGGCTGGGAAAGCGGAAATGGAAGCCCTGAGCCAGAGAGTTGCGGATGCTCTTTCGTGGCAGTATGTGTCCCGCACATCGGATACTCAAATATCAATTACAGCATCAATCGGTGGATGCTTCACTCATGTGAACAGGAAGGTTCAGCAGTTGACCGGTGAAGCGGAAAACGCTGCTGTTGAGGCGTCTAAAACAGGACGCGGCAACTGTCTGGTTCATAAGCTGGGTCTTACTGACCAATACCCGCCCTACCCGCGGATATGAGTGAGTGAGAACACCATGCTAACTGTTCGCATGCTGGCAAGAAGAGGTTCTCTTATATTTATGCTGGTTGTAATTTTCTATCTGAGTCACCAGCCTTCTGTCGAGATCATACCTCCTCTTTTCCCGATGCAGGACAAGGTTCTTCATGCTATCGAGTTTTTTCTTCTGTTCACTTCTCTTCTTTTAAACAGAGACCTTTGCAGAGGGTTTCATCCCCTGCCAATGTTATTCACAGCGGGGAGCTTATGGGCTCTTTTCGATGAGATACATCAGAGTTTCGTTCCCGGAAGGGACTGCTCAGCAGGTGATTTCCTGGCTGATATCGTGGGTATGGTTATATGCTTGCTGATTTACTTATATTTGGTTAATGATTGAGAATATTCTTCTTGACATATTAAGCATATTCGTTAAGATTTCATAGTTAGTGGATAATCGTGCGAGTATATGGAAATCTGTTCTTTATATATTTGCGCCAGTTTAGTCAAACCAAACGAATCGAGAGGAGGTGCCAGGTATGCTCAAGTCGAGAACAAAATTGTTCCTCCTTGGACTCCTGACCGTGTCTCTGCTTCTAGCAGCATGCGGGCCAAGCGCCGCAGAACTCAGAGCTAGAGACGATGCCCGTGCAGCGGCTCTGGCTGCTGAAGCCAAAGCAGATGGCCTTGAAGAAGAACTTGCAACTCTACCCGGTCATATCGTTGAAGAACTTGAAGAGATAGTTGCGCTTGAAGCGGAACTTGCTGAACTTACACAGGAATACTATTCACTCGGCGGCGGACGCCGGTAGCAGGGAAAGGGGAAAACAATGAAGCGTACAATAGTATTAGCTCTGATGATTTGCCTTGGCCTTGCATCCACCGGTTTAGCTAAAACCTGGACAGCCGAGGAACTTTCACAGTATTCACAGGCGGAAATCGAAGCAATGGGAAACGACGACATTCATCTCCAGATCGCTTATTGGGAATGGAGAAAAGCTGTTGCCGATGATCGCATTGCCGAGCTTGAACCTCAGGTTCTTCCTTTAAGGGAAGAGCATGCAGAAATTCACGCACAGCTTGATGCTCTCACCGCAGAGATCAACTCTCTCAGAGCAGAGATCAATCGCCTGCGCAACGCAGGTGTCACGCATCTCATTCTTGACGGAGAGTCTCTCTGGAAAATAGCTTCTTATCACTACCACTATGGTGATGGTTCACAGTGGCCTGTTATTTACGAACGCAACCGTGACACCATAAGTGATCCAAACCTTATTTATGCGGGTCATACTCTTTGGGTACCCGTGCCGTTGCTTAACTCTTACACCGTTATCGAGGGCGACTTCCTCGGTAAGATTGCAGGATACGATGTAGTCTACGGTGACAGAGGTATGTGGCCGCAGCTGTACGAGGCCAACCGCGATATAATCAGCGATCCTAACCTGATCTATCCAGGACAGGTACTTGATGTTAATCGCTCTGCGGCTTTTGGAGGATCACGCTAGAATCCTCGACGTATATGGAAGGCTCTCCACTTTTTGTGGAGAGTCTTCCTTTTTTTCATTGGAAATTTAACTGATGCCTGATAAATCCATTGCCTTGCTGGTTCCTTTATCTGCTGATAATGCAGGAAGTATTCTTGGCGCGGGTGATGTCAACCTTAGACGTATATGTAAAACTCTTGGTGTTGAAGCTGTTTACCGCGATGGAAATATCAGTATAAAGGGAGCCAGGCGTTCTGTAGAGAAGGCAAGAGCTGTTATTTGCAGGCTTATGCATGAACTTGAAGTATCAAATTATCTCAGCAATCACAGTCTCGACGCCGCTCTGAGCTTTCCGGACAAACATGATCATACTCTTGAAATATCCGTTCCCGGACGCGCAGGTCATATCATCGCTAAAACTGCAGGTCAGGAAAGATACCTCAGGGCTATGAAGAATTCGGAAGTTGTTTTCTGCATTGGACCTGCCGGTACAGGAAAGACTTTTCTTGCAGTGGCCAGCGCGGTGGCTGCTCTTACGGATGGATTGGTTGATAGAATTATCATTTCAAGACCTGCCGTAGAAGCCGGTGAAAAACTTGGTTTTCTGCCGGGAGATCTGCAGCAGAAAATTGACCCTTATCTGAAACCCGTATACGACGCCCTCTATGACACTCTCTCTCCTGCGAAGGTACAAAGATCATTAGATAACAGAATTATCGAGGTTGCTCCATTAGCATACATGAGGGGAAGAACTCTCAATAACGCTTTCGTAATACTCGATGAAGCTCAGAATACAACTATTACTCAACTCAAAATGTTTATTACCAGGCTGGGGTACAGTTCGAGAGCTGTAATAACAGGAGACATAACCCAGATCGACATTAAACCAGCATCATCCGGACTCGTCCTGATCAGGGACATTCTCTCAGGAATAGAAGGCATTGAATTCACATCGCTGGCTTGTGAGGATGTTGTTAGACATCCACTTGTTCAGAAGATCATTTCTGCTTTCGAGCGGGAGTCAGGAAAT
>CBDVBK010000087.1:0-10407 GCA_965372215.1 uncultured bacterium
AACTTAGCCTTTTTGTTTCTGATGAGACCTCAGCTATTCAATGGTTGAAGCAATTGCTAAATACGAAGCCACAGACTTTCCAGGATATCAACCCATTGTTTATGAAAGAAATCGCTGGATGGCACAAACATGAAAAAGCTCTTGAGCTTTCAGAGCTGCTTCAGCAGAATTTCATTTGTTACGATGGAATTTGTGAAGTACCTAGTCAGATTCATTCCTATCTTTCATCTAACTTCAAGGACATGCGTAATTTAGATAAGAATGACCATTCATTATGTGCAAAAGCAAAAGATCGCTGGTATGTGCCAGATCCCAGAAATACTGGTGATTTGGAACAGCTTCGCGAACGAGCATTGTTGCGCGAGTTCAAGGAATATGTGGAGTACAAAAAGAAGCGATTGAAGATATTCCGTATTGAAGCTGTCCGTGCCGGCTTCAAGAAAGCCTGGCAAGAACGCGACTACTCAATCATTATTGCTGTTGCAGAGAAGATTCCAGATAAGGTGTTACAAGAGGATCCGAAGCTCCTCATGTGGTATGACCAGGCAGTAACAAGGATGGGGGATTGAAGGTGGGCGATTGGAAGTGGAATGGTCCGCGCTGGTGGAAATTTGATTTTCACACACATACTCCTGAATCTGATGATTATGGAAGAGGAAAAAATCAGAAGGATCTGAAAGCACGTTCGCCCAGGGAATGGCTTCTTGATTATATGCAGGCAGGAATTGATTGTGTTGCAGTTACTGACCATAACACCGGTGAATGGATTGATAGCCTGAAGGAAGCGCTATCTATACTGAAGGATGAAAAGCCAGATGGATTTCGTCCTATTCATCTTTTTCCAGGAGTAGAGATATCCGTTCATGGTGGAATACATGTCCTTACTATTTTTGATTCATCAAAGTCATCTATAGATATAAATCGACTTTTAGGTGCTGTGGATTATCAAGGGACACAGGGAAAGAGTGATGGTGTTACCCGCAAATCCTTTTCTGAAGTAATTGAAAAAATCGATTTAGCTGATGGGATTGCTATTCCAGCACATGTGGATGAAGAAAATGGGCTTTTCAAAGTTGTTGGGGGTAATACATTAAAACAGGCTCTAGAGTGCGATAGAATTATTGCTATGGAGTTGACAAATCCATCGGAGAAGAGACCGCAACTCTATATTGATGAGAAATTACGTTGGACCGAGGTTCTTGGGTCAGATGCTCATCATCCATCTGGAAACCCTGGTGAGAGATTTCCTGGGAGTCATTTCACTTGGGTAAAAATGGATTCACCTGATATTAAAGGACTACGCCTAGCTCTACTGGACGGTGCGTATTCTGTTCATCGATCTGATGAAGGAAATGTTAATCCGAATGAATATGCACATTTGGTTCTAGAAGCCATTGAAATTTCCAAGGCTCGATATTTAGGACGTTCCGATGTATTTGCTCTTGAATTCAACCCATGGCTAAATTCCATTATCGGTGGCAGGGGTACTGGGAAGTCAACCGTTATAGAATTTCTTCGTATTGCACTGAGACGAGAAAATGAACTCGAAGGGGATCTGAAGCAGGAATTCGAAAAATATAGGGAAGTTTATCCTGATAGGAAAGCTGGGGGTTTACTTACACCCGAAACCAAGATCTATGTGACCTATAGAAAGAACGGTTCCAGATTTTGTGTCCAATGGGATCCAGCGGGGGATCTTGAGCCCATTCAGCAATATGAGGATGGAAAATGGCAGAGAGCGGAAGGTGATATTAATCAGCGCTTTCCGGTTAGAATCTATAGCCAGAAACAGATATTCCAGCTGGCGAAAACTCCACATGCTTTGCTTAGAATAATTGATGATGCCCCAGAGGTTAATTTCCATGACTGGTCCGAAAGAAGAAAAGAGGAGGAAAGCAAATACATCTTATTATGTGCCAAAATAAGAGAGATTGAAGATGATCTCAAGGAAGAGCAACGATTTTTGGGGGAACTGGACGATGTAAAGCGAAAACTAGAAATCTTTGAGCAAGAAGGTTACGCCGATATTCTGAAAGCTTTTCGAAGGCAGAGCCGTCAGAGAAGAGAGATTGAACTTTGGGAGGAAAGCTGGACGGATGCTGGGATAAAATTGCGGAATATTACTACAGAAATCGTACCTGATCATCTGGGCGAAAGTCCATTTAACTTAAGTTCAGCAATAGACAATGCACTGCTTGAGGAAGCTGTTAAAGTTCAAAATAGTATGAACGAAATCAATAAATCAGTTGAAAGCCTCGCAGCACAAGTAGAGGCTGTACTTTTTGAATGGCTGAAAATCAAGGATGAATCTCCCTGGAAGAGATCCGTTGATTCTGCAGTTAAGGCTTATCAGGAATTGCAGGATAGTCTGGAGAAAGAAGGGGCTGGCGATCCTCGTGCTTATGGTGAACTAGTTCAGCGCCGGCAAACTATTGAACAACGATTGAAGAGACTCGACAAGAGAAAAATACAGGTTGGCGAGTTAAAAACACTGGCGAATCAATGTTTGCACCAGTTGCTGAATATCCGCCGAGAATTGACTAAGTCACGTCGTGATTTTCTCGAAGAAGTATTGTCTGAAAACAAATATGTTCGCATTAAGGTTGTTCCTTACGGGGATAAAGAATCTGTTGAGGAAGAATTTCGAAGATTGATACAAAGAGAAGATGGTGGGTTTGTTAAAGACATAGGATCTCCTAGTAGTGGAGGATTGCTTGGAGAGCTATTTCGGGATGCAAACGACTGCATTGAAATTGAACAGAATCTGAAGAATATTAAAGAAAAAATCGCGAAAGTTGCATCAGGAAACTACGATATTGAGTTACTTGAGGATAAACGTTTTGCATCCCATCTTAGGAATCTTCCATCTGAAGCAATTGATCGTTTTATCCTTTGGTTTCCTGAGGATTCGTTAGATGTACAATATAGCACAACAAGCGATGGTAATAATTTCCGATCAATTCAGGAAGGTTCTCCTGGTCAGAAAACTGCCGCACTTCTGGCTTTTCTGCTTCCATACGGTGAAGAACCACTAATTTTGGATCAACCGGAGGACGATCTGGACAATCATCTGATATATAATTTGATAGTAACTCAGTTACGTCAGCTTAAGTGTCATCGACAGATCATTGTAGTAACACATAATGCGAACATCGTAGTCAATGGTGATTCAGAGTTAGTATTTGGTTTCATTGTAGGCGGCGGAGAGACACAAATAGAGTGTGAGGGTTGCCTCCAAGAGAAAGTAGTGCGCGAGACCATTTGCGATGTAATGGAAGGAGGACGTAAGGCCTTCAAGGATCGTTATCGTCGCATTGCATTGGAGGAGCATAATGTTTAACAGTCAGAAGGGACGCCTGCTGACAATATTCTCTGCATCAATGGAACTCGTGGATGAAAACTGATAAGGATTATTGGTATTACAGCTTCGACTATAGGCATATTTGCAAGGTCATCGAAACCCAGTCCCTCTGGGGTGAGGAGTTCTGCCAAGTCTGGCTTCCCGGCTCTGATAAGATTGTTCGTGTTCCTGCTTCTTTTCTAAAGCCGCTTTCTGAAGCTCCATCCTGTACATCTGATGGAATTACCTATGTTGCTGCTGCTGCTCGTGTGGCTGATGCTCTGACTCAGGACGTTTTGCTTGCTCCTATCGAATCTTCAGTAATTCCATTACCACATCAGATTCGTGCATTGTCCCGCGCTGTATCTGGAGATCATGTGCGTTATCTGCTTGCCGATGAAGTAGGGCTCGGAAAGACCATCGAAGCTGGTCTGATCATGCGGGAACTTAAGCTTCGAGGATTGGTCAAGCGGGTGTTAGTGATTACTCCAAAGGGTCTGGTTACACAATGGGTGGCCGAAATGCAAACGCACTTTGGAGAGGATTTTCGGGTGTTTATTCCAGGTGAGTTTTCATCGTATCGACAGATCATTCGGGAAGAGAACATCTGGAAGAGCTTTGAGCAGGTCATCTGTTCCATGGATTCCGTGAAACCGCTGGAAAGAAGACAGAGCTGGTCTGTAGCGCGACTGGCAGAGTACAACAGAGAGCGTTTTGAGGATCTTATTCATGCAGGATGGGATCTTATCATTGTTGATGAAGCTCATCGTTTGGGTGGAAGCACTGATCAGGTTGCTCGTTTTAAACTTGGACAGGGGCTTGCAAATGCAGCACCTTACCTGTTGATGTTATCCGCTACACCGCATCAGGGTAAAACTGATGCGTTCCATCGCCTGGTATCTCTTCTTGACTCAGAAGCATTTCCTGATGTTGAAAGTGTTATCCGTGAACGGGTGAAGCCCTATGTAATCCGCACTGAAAAAAGACAGGCCATCGATGCCCGGGGGAAACCTCTATTCAAACCTCGTCGTACTCAACTTGCACCAGTGTCTTGGGAAGAACGGCATCGGGATCAGCAGTTGCTTTACGAAGCTGTTACTGAATATGTCAGGGAGGGTTACAATCAGGCACTTCAGGAAAACCGAAACTATGTGGGATTTCTGATGATCCTTATGCAGCGGCTGGTTGTCTCCAGTATTACTGCAATCAGAGTGACCCTTGAGCGTCGTCTGGAAGCTCTAAGTGAGCCTGAAGGCCAGATGTCTCTTTTTCAGATGTTTACACTTGAAGACTGGGAAGATCTGGATGGCCAGGAGCAGATGGAATCAGTACTTGTTACCAGGTTGAGTGCAATGAAGAACGAGTACTCCGAAGTTAAGCTGCTTCTTGAAGCTGCCCGAAACTGCGAACAATCATGTTCCGATGCAAAGGCTGAGGCTCTACTTGAATGGATCTATCGACTGCAACAGGAAGAAAATGATCCCGAGTTGAAAATTCTTGTGTTTACTGAATTCCTGCCTACACAGGGAATGCTGAAGCAATTTCTTGAAGACAGGGGTTTTTCAGTAGTGTGTCTTAACGGATCACTGAATATGGAAGCACGAGGAGATGTTCAGGATTCATTTGCAGAGGATACCCGGATAATGATCTCCACAGATGCAGGAGGTGAAGGTTTGAACCTTCAGTTCTGTCATGTGGTTATCAATTACGATATTCCATGGAATCCTATGAAACTGGAACAGCGTATAGGCCGTGTTGATCGTATTGGTCAGGATCATGTTGTTCGCGCAGTGAATTTTGTTTTCCAGGATTCGGTTGAGCATCGAGTTCGGGAAGTGCTTGAAGAGAAACTTGCCATAATTCTGGAAGAATTCGGAGTGGACAAAGCCGGTGATGTGCTTGATTCAGCTGAATCGGGTCGAATCTTTGATGAACTTTACCTTGAAACCATTCTTAAACCGGATGATTTAGAATCAACTGTTGACAATGCTGTTGCTGAAATTCACAACAGACTGGAAGAGTCCCGGGAAAACTATTCTGTACTCGGAGTAACTGATGGATTGAACGCCGGTGACGCACAGCGCATACAATCGCATCCTCTGCCACATTGGGTGGAGCTTATGACTGTAAGCTACCTGAAAGCGAATGGAGGCAGCGCTGAGAGAAAACGGAATATGTGGAACCTCAAATGGCCAGATGGTGAGATTATGCATGGAGTGGTTTTCACCGGTAAGGAAGCTGAAACAGTCTCCTCTGCTAAACTTCTTAATCTTGAGCATGATAGAGTTCGTGAAATCGTTGATACTCTGCCACGTTTTGTAGCGGGACAATCTATACCTTCAATCTTTATCCCGGATCTTGCGTGTGAGATTAACGGGTTCTGGTCTCTTTTGAAAATCTCTATCCATGCAGATGACTTGAACGATCAGAGAATTTTTGCAGTATTTCTTCATGATGATGGAAGATTACTAAAGCCAACCGCTCGCCATATCTGGAATCAAATACTGACAGTTTCTCAGGAGATTCATGAGTATCTTGCATGTGATCCAGCGCATGATGCATTCAATCGGGTTATGGCAGTTGCTGAAAAGCAGGGGAAGACAATCTTTGAGGAGCTTGTCCAAACCCGCATGGAGCATCTGAATCGAGAGCGAGATAAAGGACTGTATGCCTTTGCTGCACGGCGCAGAGCTATTGAGCGTATTGGATTACCGCAAGTTCGCGATCATCGTTTGGCAATTCTGGATCGGGAGGAGCGCGATTGGCAGGCGCAGCTGGAACGTAGAGCTCAAATCATCCCGGAAATGCTTCCTCTTATCCTGATCAGGGTGGATGGAGGAGGCACTGATGAGTAGTTGGCGTGACCAGATTCTGAAGGAGTTCACTCCTCAAGTTGCCCGCCTGACACTTGTTGCTGATCCTGATGGTCTTCTGCTGGAAGAAGGAATCCTGCATGGCATTCACGAGCTGGGTTTCGAACTGATACCCTACGAGGATCATGTTGCATTCCGATACGCCTACGAATCAAAATACCGCTCCCGCTGGGACCATGACGAAGAGACAGATCTTGTAGTCGTATTGAGATCGCAGTCTAGTGCCCTGGACTCTCTTCCATACGATCTCCTGCAGGCAGGAAGAAGATTATCTTTCAATCTCGGAGATCTGTTTCCCAATTTAAGTTACCCTGTGGTTGCTGCGTTGGATGTGCAAGACCTTGATTTGCTCTTTCGGGCTCAACTTCAGCACACGCCGAGTAACATGGGTGATAATGCGACAAAGGAATTCGCACTGCGCCATGTGTTCGAAATTGCACCTGAGCTTATTAAGCAACTGTCCGATCTTGTGCGCGTCCTACTGCGCCGTCACTACCGGGGTCAAAGGATCCCTGCCACTCTTGACCAGCGATTTATCCAGGTGCTACGACAGAATGGGCTATTTGAAGAATGGCCACTCGACGAAATTGTTTCTGATCGTGAGGCATTCTTTGCATTTCTTCAAGAGCGTTGGCCAATCTTCCTGGATCGCATTAATACCCAGGAACAACCGGAAACAGTTAAAGAAAGTAAAGCGGTTTATGACCTCCAATTCACTGGTCCGGAAGACCTGCCTTTCGAGCATGATGACGTCCGAATTTACATAGATAATCTGTTCGTTGAGGGGCTGCTTCATTCCGTGTCTCACGAAAACACCGATAATTTGTCATCTACATGGGTAGGAATAGGTATCAAGACCGATCCGGTAGAAGATCACCTGTGCAGACTGGAGCGTTTGATCGAAACACTCCAGGATACTATTCCCGCAGGAGATGCCAGACATGCAGGCTGGTTCCGTTTCGGGTACGCCTATGCTGAAGTAAGCATCCTCGAACATGAGCTGGGAAGTAGTCTGCCAGGCAATGCAAAGGCTAGTATTAATAAACTTCGCTCATCAATTGATCAAGCATTTCTCACCTGGGTTCAGGCTCGGTATGCTGGTCTGCATAATCAGCCCCCCGAACCTCCTGCAATGCTTCATCACATCCCCAGGATGTTAGCCAGGAAAGTCAGCGACTCACATGATAAAAAGGTGGCGTTTCTACTGGTGGATGGCATGGCTTTGGACCAGTGGCTGGTTTTACGTGATGTGCTGCAAAATCGAAGACAAAATCTGTTATTCCGCGAAAGCGCAGTGTTTTCATGGATACCTACTATTACATCAGTATCCCGACAAGCAGCCTTTGCCGGTAAACCACCGATCTACTTCCCTGTGAGTATTAACAGAACAGATAAAGATGAATCTCTGTGGAAACAGTTCTGGACGGATCATGGATTGACAGGACCTGCTGCAGCCTATGCTTTGGTTCATGGGTATGATGAGGACATTGATAAGATTCAAGAGATCCTGTCACATCCGAAGATTCGTGTTGTTGGGCTTGTTATCGACAAGGTCGACAAGATTATGCACGGTATGGAACTGGGCGCCGCCGGCATGCTGGGTCAGGTCCGGCAGTGGGCTATGCAGGGCTTTGTGGCCGATCTCATTGACATTCTTTTCGAACATGGCTTTCAGATTTTCTTGAGCTCTGACCATGGCAACATCGAGGCAAGAGGTTGTGGACGGCCTGCTGAAGGGGCTGTAGCGGATTTACGGGGTGAGCGTGTTCGTGTATATCCAGATGATATACTCCTGGCATCGGTTAAGGAACACTTCCCTGATGCCATTGAATGGCCGTCGATCGGCCTGCCGGATGACTATCACGCCCTACTGGCTCCACATCGAAAAGCATTCGTTCGCAAGGGAGAAACCATTGTCGCTCATGGCGGGATTTCTATAGAAGAGTTGATTGTTCCTCTGATTCAAATTGAGCGGCGGGAGATTTGAATACCCGTTTGAGAATGATTGGGATCGACCGTTTCATTCGATTGAAATGGCTTGAGTATACCTCGGACTTATTACTTGCAGGCAACGATGAGAAAGCAGTGAAGGATGAACTTGAACGGTTGATTTCAAATGCGTTCGATTGCTCATCTTCCAGTAAAAGGAGTTCGCTATCCAAAACACTGACGATATTGTTGAAGACATGGGCGCGTGTGCATCATGATATATACTCGTTAAGAGACTCTGGACTCGAACTGATTCAAAGTACAGAGAATAATAATCACATCGCTTTTCACTGGGGAATGATTACGGCTGCTTATCCCTTCTGGGGGACAGTTGCTGAACAGACCGGGCGACTACTCAGACTTCAAGAAAATGTTACTAAAAGTCAAATACAGCGACGCCTTCGGGAACAATATGGAGAACGAGAAACCGTTTCGCGAGCAGCAGGAAGAGTACTCCAATCTTTCGTTGACTGGAATGTTTTGTGCGAAACAAATGGAAAAGGTATCTATTCACAGGGGTGTATATATTCAATAGATAATCCCAAAATCATATCCTGGCTTATTGAAGCGGATTTGCACAGGCGTTCTAATGGTTCAGCTTCGATAAGAGAGCTACTTGCCTGTACAAGCCTTTTCCCCTTTCGCATAAAGCAGCTACCAGCAGAGCATCTGGTTGCCATGTCACCTCGAATGAACCTGTTACGCCATGGTTTGGATGATGAGTTAGTAATGCTGCACAACCCAGAGCATACTAGCAGAGAGTCTTAGCAATACTTTATTAGCCATGCAATAATAGGAGAAGAAATGACTTGTCCAGTTTGCTTTTTTCGAGATGACTATCAAAAGCAACTTAAAAAGAGAACCTTCGGAATTGATCGCTTCGAGAGCAAGTTGACTAAGTACAAGGAAATATTTATTGAAGACATACGTCAAATGAGTAGTATGTCAAGTTGCAGCTGCCAATTAACTTACGGTCAAGGTGGGATGACTATCTGGACAGATTCCTTTCTATATTCCTTGAAGAATGCCGAGGCTGAAGTCAGCTCCGCCTTCGATAGAATAATTTCTATTTACAAAGACTTCATAAGTAAAAGTCAAAAAATTGCCACTGAGAGGCTTTGGTCACATCTGAAAGAGCAGAACCTATTAACTCAATTCGAAAGTCCGATTACATATGCAAGGCTGCTTTTTCGAGCTCGGGCTAAGGGAGGATTCGACGAAAAAGACATAAAACAGTATTTTCACATTCCTTTTTCAAGGCGTCATCTTGTCGGGAACCAGCGCTTCAGTGTAAGCGGTCAGCCAATGCTTTATTTTGGCAACTCTGTTTTGGTGCTAACGAAAGAACTAGAATGCAAGGCTTCTGATCTTGCTGTCGCCGCATTTCTTCCAAGCTACTCAGAGTACTACAATTCAAAGATATTCAGCCTAACAAACCACATTGGTGATTGCATAGAAAATTCGCTCCCTGGAATATTCTCCGCAGGCTTAAAAGTGTCGTACGATGACACGGAATTATTACCGAACCATCAAACTATTGCAAGAGACATACACAAATCAGTTCTGATGCATTTGTGCACGTTTCCTACCGAGTTTAAGGGGACATTTGTTGCCGAATATGTAATTCCTCAAATGCTTACCACTGCGCTGCTTGAGCATGGTTATGCTGGAATTGTTTTTCCTTCGACAAAGGACTACTCAGACTTATATGGAAGTCACCGGTTTTCATCTCATCAGTTGAACTTAGGGATATTTGTTCCTTACGATAAGGAAAATAACACAAATGAAGATCTTCTGAAGACATTTTCTGCCTTCACGTTAAACGGATTAGAGAAATTCAACTTAACCACGAATGATATAGTAAATATGATCGACGATATAATTGAAGTAACTAAGGAATCGTCACAAAACAATAACGATTACATTCTCCCTATTAGCCAACTTAAGCTCCATATAGAATACATGAAAGAGTCTGAAATCTGCAGAACAAAGTATTTTGAAACTGATATCGGCAAACTGGAGTTGGAGCTATACATGAAAATGCTTTGTCACCTTGAGAAGCTTGTCAAATAGTATAGTGTAGTATGTTTCCGTTTAGCAAGGACTAAGGAGTCCGGAATGGAGCTGTATGCGGACTGCAAGGTCCGCAATCATCATCTTGAACGACTCCCGGAATCGATATTTGAATTGAGCACAAGGGCTGAA
>CBDVBK010000088.1:0-10150 GCA_965372215.1 uncultured bacterium
TGTACGTGAAATACACTGCCGTCGGCATTGAGGAGGGTGAGATCGGGATGGCTGGAATGCCTGGCCTTGCTGTCTCTCCCAATCCGGGAACGGGCAGTTTTGCTTTTTCTGTCTTTTTGCCGATTGGGTGTGGTGTTCGTTTAGGAGTGTATGACCTTAGTGGAAGACTTGTATCGATAGTTTCGGAGAATTCCCTTGTAAGCGGGAGTTATGCTTTTGCATGGGATGCTTCTATTCCTGCAGGTGTGTATGCTGTTCGTCTTGATGCCGGAGGGAAAACAGTTTCTCGGCTGATGACCGTTTGTGAGTGATGGACAGGGCATGAAGGTGTCGTCTTTTGTTTCCAGTGTTTTGGGGTATTAAGGAACGGATGACATTGGATGCGGAATAAGCTAGATTTTAGTAAGATACACTCAATTTATGAGAGTATCTTACGAAAAGGTATATATGCTTGTTTCTATTGAAAAGCTGATCGATGCTGGATTTCGGGATCGTGTAATTCGTACTGACGATCTTTATCACGTTCTCAATGGCAGCCCAAAGCGAATTCAAAGCCTTGTTTATAGAGCCATGTCTGCTGGAGAACTAATTCGCCTCAGGAGAGGTTTCTATATTCTCTGTTCGAAATATAGAAATCAGAAACCCGTTTCCTTTCACCTGGCGAATCAGATGGTTAAGGAGAGTTACGTTTCTTTCGAGAGTGCTTTGTCATTTCATGGATTTATTCCCGAAAGTGTGCCGGTTATCAGCAGTGCTGTCCGCTCTTCGCGAAGTAGTATTATTGAAACTGCACTTGGAAGATTCGAGTACGTTCACATCCCCCTTGGGACAAGAGATTTCCTTACACTGGTTGAAAGAGTCGATGCAGGTGTACAATCATTTCTTGTAGCTTCCGCCCTTCGTGCTTTTGCTGATATGGTTTACGAGCGGAAACTGCAATGGACCGGTGTCGAATTTATCACTGAAAGTCTCCGAGTGGATGAATATGAACTTAAGACACTTGAACGGAAAGATTTCGAGCTGATTATCTCTGTATTCAGATCAAGCCGCGTTCGGAGGTACATGCGGAAACTGGAACAGGAGCTGTTTCAATGAGCAGAATTCTTGAGGAGAGACTGAAAGGATATAACGCCGAAACGGCTGAGGGAGAGTTTGATGCTTTGAGGGAGATTCTCCAGGAAGTGATTCTTTCGGGGCTTTCTGATACGGATTTCTTCAACCTGGCTGTCTTCCAGGGAGGAACCTGTCTCAGGCTTGTTCACGGGTTGAGAAGGTTTTCAGAAGATCTCGACTTTGTCATGCTGGATGCACAACCACTATTCGACTGGAGTACATACGAGAAAAAGATCGTCAATAGATGCAATCTGTATGGTTTTGAACCTGAGTTTTTGAATAAAGAAAACCAGATCAGTCCTGTGAAGAAGATGCTTGTCAGGCAGGGCTCTTTCTCTGATCTTATCTCATTTACACATACACAAGACCACAGAAGAAAAATCAGGATCAGGCTGGAAATCGATACTAACCCGCCTGAAGGATTGTCTACGGAGACATCATTTCTTGATTTCCCTCTTCCGTATCGATTGCAGATCCCAACTATCAACTGTTTATTCGCTGGGAAATGTCACGCTCTACTATGCAGACAATATACGAAGGGGCGTGATCTGTTCGACTTTCAGTGGTTCGTGTCAAAACACGTTGAACCTGATCTTGAGTATCTTGAAAGCACTCTTATTCAAACCGGTCCCTGGGAAGATAGTGCTATTCACGTAACTCCATCATGGCTTAAGTTTACTCTCAGCGAAAGAATTGACTCTCTGGATTGGAATGCTGCAAAGGACGATGTTTTAAGGTTTCTTCCTGAGAGAGAAGTTGAAATAGTTCAGCTATGGAGCAGAGATTTTTTTCTAAGCAGAATTGACAAATTGTACTCATATTCGAACAATAAATAATTACCGCTGCGGGATAGCAGCTCTCGCGGGGATCTTTGATAGTTTGCCAGAACAGGATAGGATTCAGTGGATATGACTGAATTCTTGTGCGTGATGATGCTGGTACAGAACGGGCTGAAGCGTAATTAAGGAGGATCGGAATGCCTATTATCAGAGTTTATGGACCGAAGGTTACAGATATCGATAAATGCGGAAGTTCGTAAAAGACGTAACCACCGCCCAAGCAGGCTCTACGGAGTGCCGGAAAGTATCATAGTTATTGTAGCAGTTGAATTGACTTATTCGAAACAGCTTTTATAAAGGCTCTCTATCTCTTCGGCCTCTTCATCGGTAAGCGCGGTGAACTCCCCGGTTATTGCCCTTGAGGATAGTTTGCCCCCGTTCTGATGCAGGAATCGGTGGAGGAGATCTATCTTGCTGGAAGGCATTTCCACTATCTCACCTATTCCCTTCTGAAACCTGTCGTAGTATTCAAGAAAAGTCACTTCCCGTGGCAGGATGGTGTCTATGGTCTGTTCCACGCACATGTAGAGAAACTCACTATGCGCTGTGGCATCAAAATAGCGATAGAAGTCAGCCGTATCATTGAGAACCTTTACGTTGCCTTTGGATGTGGGCTCCCAATCTATCATCGGAAGCAGACGGGTGGAATAGCCCTCGAGTGTGAAACGGTAATCCTGAATCCTCTCGAGGATAGCTACGGACACCGGGAAGGGCAGTTCGGGAGGATTGAACCCCCTGCGCGTGAGTTCATGATGCATCAGAAGCCTGTGGATCCGACCGTTTCCATCCTCAAACGGGTGGATATATACGAACCCGAAAGATAGCACAGATGCAGCCACCACAGGATCCAGCTCCGGAGCAAACTCACGATCGAACATTATCAACCCATCCATAAGGGAATCAAGGTACTCGGGCGGGGCGCTGATGTGAACCGGCAGTGGCAATCCTGAGTGATGATCATGCTGCCCTATAAAACCCCCTTCTTCCCTGAAACCCTTCCTTATGAAACGAAAATCACCTATTACTATCTGCTGCAGCCTTCGAAGCTCATCCTGGCTCAGGGGTATCCTGCCGGACTCACCGATGGCTTGACCCCAACGCTGTATGCGGCTTTGTGGTGCCCGCTCCCCTTCTATCTCGAAACTGGCTCTGGAATCGTCCAGAAGCAGGAACGCAGCTGCTCTGGACAGAATATCGACGGGGATTTCTCCGATCACCTCCCTGGCTCTTGCCGGCAGATCGGCCATGTAATAACGTTCAAGCAGTTCCGTCCTGAAAACCAGCGGGCAGAACTCCCGGGTTCCCGGCAGGTTGTTCCGTACACGGTGTCTTCTGGAGGTCTCGCCGGGGACAGAGTACTGGATAGACGGATCCACTACCGGAACGTAAGCCCCCCCCTTCAACTCGGAATCGTGAAGATCCAGCTGCTCTTCCAAAAGCCATTCGTACAGGAACCAGAGTCTCCTGATAAAGCTGCTCGTAGGGGTTTCGCTTACCATCTGCAGGATGGGTGCGGGACCGGTCTTCAGGAAAAGCCTTTTCAGCAAAGTAAGATCCAGTCCCTCGTACTTGAGAGCGAAAGTCAGGTGACCTCTGAGTGTGGATTGGGGCATATGGCGGGGAGTGAGAATTCGCCAGCAGTCACGCATGTACTTCCTGTGTCTGGTGCTGATAGCACTGAGCGTCACCGGAACGGGTACCTTGAGATCGAAAGTTTGGATAAGAGCTGCATAACCCACCGGAGTAGCTTCCTCGGGAAGCAACTTGTTCATGAAAGTTTTGACAGGTCCGGGAAAGCTTACCTTGCTGGTGGTTCTCATGAATATCCATCACCTTTCATGAATTGCAATCACTATTCGCGCAATTTCTGATAAACAAGTATATCAAATGATAACAATACACACAAGATGTGTTTTATGAAATTCTATGACTATATACGTAAACTATGAAATATATTCACCCAGCTCTCTGTCATTATATCTTTTCCTGATCCATTTTCCTGCGGCTGTCAGCCTTTCGGTTGTACCGACCCGCAGGTTTGTATTGATCTATGAGCAGGTTAAGATCCCTCTGTACGGGCTTTCCGAGTAACACGGCTTCACCTGGATTTCTTTAATTTTCAAAACAGTGAGTTTTTTCCTTTTGGTTAAGGAGTATTTCCATGCTGAGTTTTCTAAATATTGTCTTGTGTGTTCTTCTTACCGGTGTTGCGTCTGAGGATGGCACACTGTTTAATAATTTTTTACAATACGGAACAGAGGAGAAGGAATACCATGCTGAATTTACTGAATGTTGTTTTGTGTGTTCTTGCTTTCGGTGTTCCATCTTCGGATGCGAAGCTTGTACTCGGCAGTGAATCGACGACGCTTTGCTACTTCTGCAACCTCGGGATTAGGAATCTTTGAACGATCTGAGCAGGCGGAACCTTCGGTCGCCCTACGGGCTCCCTCCGTTTCCGCCTGCTCTCTCTTGAACTGTAATACTTTCATCTATAAAAAACCTCCCCGCCCTCTACACTAATTACTGGTAGGGGAATTGTCTCACCTATATTGTCACGGAGGGATCCTGCCGAACGGGAATGCAATGATCAATACCATACATTAACACTATAGTCTATTGACACTATACTCTTATTACAATAGAGTCTTAATATGATGAAGGTTGAGTTATTATGAAGATGTTCGTGGATCGCAGGAATGAACTGGAGGAGTTAAGAGCGCTGTCCCAATCGAAGGAGCCGGCAATGGCGCTTCTTTACGGGCGGCGAAGGGTTGGCAAAACCTATCTATTGGGAAGGGTCTGGAAGGATCCATTCTACTTCCTTGCGGCGGACACAACCCTTGAGACCAACCGCACAGACCTTCTGCGGGAGCTGGGGCAGTGGAGCGGCATGGAGATCTTTCCGGAAGATTATTACACCTGGCGGTCAGTATTCAGATTGATGGCGCAGATCGCCAGAGATAGGCCGCAGGTTTTCATACTCGACGAGTTTCAGTACTTACTTGAGAACGAAAGTGCTGTGGTATCACAGCTTACCGCGGTCTGGGATAGAGAAATGGATGATTCACCTCTGGTTCTGGTTCTGTGCGGTTCGGAGGTGTCAACTATGGAAGCTCTGCAATCGAAGGATTCTCCACTGTTCGGCAGGCTTTCATGGTCATCCAGGCTGCGTCCATTCGATTACATCGATTCATCACGGATGTTGCCCTGGCTTCCACTCAAGGAAGCCATGTACCTGTACGGCGCACTTGGCGGGATGCCCCGATACCTTTCTGCTGTGAAGCGCACTGAGGGCCTTCGGGAGTCGCTCTGCAGGATACTGCTGTCTCCCAGGGGTGAGGTGCATATCCAGCTGCAGAACCTCATAGCTGCAGAAAAGGGCATACGTAATACAGCGGAGTATGACGCGGTCCTGAGGGCTGTGGCAGCGGGTTGTCGGAAGCTGAGCGAAATAGCGTCCAGTGCAGGGCTGCAGGACCGAATTTATGTGGCAAGAAGAGTCCTTGAGGTTTTGGAGAATCTCGCTCTGATCCGCAGGGAACGCAACTATGGAGCCAGCTCGAAATCACCCTGGAGATACAGAATAGCTGACAACGCATTGCTTTTCTGGCACCGATTCATCGAGCCGAACAGGAGCCAGCTCGAGAGAGATATGGTCGGCAGCGTATGGGAAGATTCAATTGAACCACTGCTGGATAATTACATGGGACACGTCTTCGAGGATATAGCCAGACAGACCCTTCTTCGCCTTAATGCTGAATTGGGTCTGCCTGTGTTGTCCACATGCAGCCGCTGGGAGGGACTGGACAGGAACCGGCGTTCCATAGAAGTGGATATTGTCGCAAGGCTGAAATCCGAAGAAATGCTCACCGGAGAAGTCAAATGGTCCTCATCGCCTGTTGATCCCGACGTTCACTTCCAGCTGCTGCGAAATCTGGAGGACCTTGCTGCCTCTGGGCAAAGCTGGGCAAGGAAAGCCATGGAGGGGTGGTTCGTGTACTTCTCTGCTGCTGGTTTCTCGGAATACATGCTGAGATTGGCGGAGGACACTGCAAGGGTAATCCTGGTTTCGCTGGAGGACATGTTCCCTGATTAAGGGAATTGATTGAACTGATTAATCCAGAGATGTTCATCGTGTACCGTTGTCACTGATCGATGTCGACCGGGCTTTGCTGGTGCTGACTGCTCCGGGCACCTCCACTCCGTGCAGACTGCATCGGGATGGTGTGTTCGAGGATCTCTCTGCAAGTGCAGTCGGCATTGAGGAGCGTGAGATCGGCGTGGCGGGGATGCCTGGATTTGCCGCTTCGTCGTTTTGAATTAAGGATAGAGGCTTATTTTCGCTCAGCCTGTTTCATAGAATCCCACCAGATCACACAATAGCCTGCAGAGTTCCTCGAATCTAAGTCCGGGAAGCTGTATAGTCCGTTGAAGGTGCATTGATTGGAATGGAGCCGTTTGCTGCAGTTGCGGTAAGATCTTATGAATTGCCAGTCTCAGCTCACTGTCGATCGTACTAATCGGCTCATTCTCCATCATGGGATTATCCAGAACCATCCAGATGATCTCAAGAGCTCTGAATGCTTTGGGCCAATCCATCCAATCTGCTGTTCTACCTGCAGGGTAGAGGAAATTCTCCCATGAATTGTCCCCGAAGCTGTACAGAGATTCCTTTCCACTAACACGCTTATTCAGTTTCCCGGACATATACAAATCGGAGATAGCATTGTAGATCGTTTTTGATGAGTACCCTGTTACCGCAGCAATCTCGGTAGGATTTGCTTCCTTGTGTGTCAGTAGATAGGAGATTATCTCACATCTGGAATTCAAGCCGAAGAGAGCTCGGAGCGTAAGTATCAGGTTCGCTGAGAGACCTGGTTTGAACTGCACAACTGCTTTACGTTGTATGAATTTCTCCCTGATGTAACCAGCTTTTGCGAAAGCATCGTCAGAATCGCCAAGCCGGGGGTGGGGGGAGCCATCCTTCAGTTTGAAAAGCTGTTCTGATTTTATGGAATCGATGAATATCTTCTCGCTGAGTCTCTCCCATTTTGACCTGGAAGCCGGTTTCATTAGAAGGTGCGCAATGGCTGCAAGGAGTTGCTTCCCTTCGAAATTCCCGCGCCGATTAATGGTCTTCAGACGCTGGATGCTGAGTAATCGCTGATTGAAGCTCAGCCACTCCAGCATGGAATCAAATATACGGGGTTCGTACCTGCCTATTGTGCAGGTAAAGAGGACCAGGGCTTCAGGATCCAGTACCCACTTCTCGACCAGACGGGCACTACCGGATATACCCAGTGTGGTCCACTGCGACCAGACGAGGTCAAGCATTCGATTCAGCAGTCTGAGTCTACAGTCTTTCAGCGACATCGTCGTATCCAAGCTGCTCATACATTGAGATAAGGATCATCCTGAATCCTTCGGAGGGATCATGTGTCATGCACCACCGAGCAGCGTTCTCCATTTCCCGGGGGGAAGGATCCAGCAAGATAAGATCATCTACATGAACTCCAATGATGTCCGCTGCTGCAAAGACCTTGAAGTGGATTTGATCAACACGGTCGATGAAGTAAGCGATCAGGTGATATCCAAAGTCCTTTCTGTGCGCTCTAGCAAGGAGCCCTTCGGGTAATCCAGTCTGGAACAGTCCACCTGAATCACTGCTTGGACCGTAATTCAACCAATGCTCGGGAAGGTTCATTAAGGTGGCGACTTCCCTGATGGATTCCTCCAGATATTCCGGGAAGGGTACAGGGGTGATCAGTTGCTGATGAGCATCTACAAGAGCGACAACATCGACATCATCGGTGGTCCTTGAGACAAGCCCCATGGCTATCAGTGCAGATCCTCCGCACACGACCAGTCTCACAGAGGGGGCATTCTTTATATGCAGTCGTTCTCCGAGCATACTTAGTGCTGTTTCAAGGTTCGAGTTACTCAGTTTCATTTCTTTCTCCGTCAACGTTAGTATATGTTGTCCCTATAATACGTACAATAACTTCTAACGTCCAGTGTCTTCACACGGGATTTCAGATAAACCTGAGCAGCAAGCCGATTAGAACGATGCCCGGTCTTGCTGTCTCTCCCAATCCGGGAACGGGCAGTTTTGCTTTTTCTGTCTTTTTGCCGATTGGGTGTGGTGTTCGTTTAGGAGTGTATGACCTTAGTGGAAGACTTGTATCGATAGTTTCGGAGAATTCCCTTGTCAGAGGGAGTTATGCTTTTGCATGGGATAGTTCTGTTCCGGCAGGTGTGTATGCTGTTCGTCTTGATGCCGGGGAGAAAACAGTAACGAGGCTGATGACCGTTTGTGAGTGAGGGACAGGGCATGAAGGTGCCGTCTTTTGTTTCCAGGTGTTTTTCGGATTGCAAGGTAGTATTTTAATAATGTAGAAGCGACACTATTAATGTCGCGTCTACATAATCATTGGTTCGTATTAGGAAATACTTGTTTGACACGCACCACCGATAGGGTATAATTAATATACCATGAAATTTGAATATGATGCTCACAAGAGCGAGAAGAATTTAAAGAAACACGGAATCGACTTTATTGAGGCTCAAAAACTCTGGGATGATCCCGATCTGATCGAGATTCCTGCAAGAACTGAAGATGAACCCAGGTTTATGGTTATAGGGGTTATCAATAAGGCTCATTGGTCAGGTATTATAACGTACCGCAATTCAACGATACGAATTATCTCGATTCGACGGTCTCGTGATGAGGAGGTAGTGATTTATGAAGGCTAAAGATCTGGACAAGAAATTTGATGATGGTGAAGATATTCTCGAATACCTTGAACTCGCTCGAGCTCGTCGTGTAGACCAGGAACAAAAACGAGTAAATGTCGACTTTCCTATCTGGATGATTCACTCACTGGACAAGGAAGCTAAGCGTCTTGGTATTCCCAGGCAATCTTTAATCAAGATGCTTATTGCTAAACACATAGAAGAAGCTAGAGCTTAACCGGGATTCGAACAAACGGCTGCAGCAGTCAAGCAACGCTAAGTTACTGTTCTTGTTTTATCTGCTTGCTGTTGAGCCTTAGCGTTGAAACAAAGGAATGAAATGGAAAACAATCTAACAATACGAAAGGCTGAATTATCAGATTTAGCACAAGTTGTCGAGCTATGGAAAGAGCTAATGGATTTCCATAGTGAACTTGACCCGCTCTTCATGTGTTCCGAAGATGGACCGGGCAATTTTCTCAAGTGGATAGAGGAACAAATGAAGCTTGAGGATGCAGAGCTTATCGTAGCAGATATATCTGGAAATGTAATTGGCTACGCTAAGATCGAGATTGCTAAATACCCGCCGGTATTCGAAAAGAAACAATATGGTATGATCTCAGATATTGCAGTGTCAAAGAAATACCGAAGACGTGGAATTGGCCACGCCCTGTTTAATGAATCCGTCAAGTGGTTCTCTGAGCTGAAAATCAAGCGAATAGAATTGAGAGTTTCAAATGCTAATGATGTAGCTCAGGGATTCTGGGAAAAGATGGGTTTCAAGCCTTACATGACAACAATTTATAAAGAAGAGTAATAGATGACATAGAAGCAAAATGGTTGTAGTGTTGTAATATGAAAGAGTCAAAGCATTTTGCGGATATGCTGATAGAAAGGGGAATCAAGAAAGAATGGGTAGATCTAGTTTTCGATTCTCCCGATAGAGTAGAAGAAAAAGGTGATGGTACTCGACATTTCATCAAGCGGATCCCGGAATTTGAAAATCGATGGTTAAGAATAATCGTAAATACTACTACCACACCGGAAATACTCATAACGGCTTACTTTGACAGGAGAGTGAGGTGACATAATGAGAATAAAAATCGATAGAGAGAATGATTCTCTGTATTTCCGACTTGATGAAAACAGGATTGTTGATTCCGAAGAAATCCGCCCGGGTGTTATTCTAGATTTCGACGAAAATGACAGCGTTGTCGGTATTGAGTTTCTCAAGATATCCACTCGAGCAACCAAAGAAGAACTCTCCAATCTACAGTTTCAAACTTCATAGCAAATAGCAAGTTTCAACAACTGGTTGCAGTAGACAAACAGTAACCTATTTATTTATTCTGTTCACTGATTGCTACTGAGCCAGAGTGTTCTCCGTCAAAGAAAATCGACCTTGCCTTATGTCATACATTGTCTTACAGATAACTATATATACATACATTATAAGAGGTGTAAGA
>CBDVBK010000089.1:0-9758 GCA_965372215.1 uncultured bacterium
GAAAACGGACCCACAGAACAAAAAAGCCGTCGCCGTAATAATAGAAAAGCACGCGGAAAAAACGTACCAGAAAAAAGACCGGTAAGTACTATTAGTAGAAAACGTTATGATTACAAGGCGGAAATAGTTCCGCCAACAAATGCATGAACCAGTCACAAATGTAAAGCTATGAGCCAGAGTAATATCTGTGCTGGTTATGCAAACGTTGGACGATACTATTATTGCTAGGGATATGGCATGAGCGAAGTCGAATCATTGTTGCACGACCTTTCTGAAACGGACATGCATGTTCTGGGAGAGGTCATTGACACTGTTACAGCCGAATACCTACGGGATCACCAGATTGTCTTCGACTCCGATTCGGATCGACTTGCCGAGCATTATGGGTTTGCTAGAGGAAAACGGCGTGATTGGCAGAGTTCAAGGTTATGCAGATTCTTCAACTGCACTAAGAGGGCTATTCAAAGATCACACACCATTCCAAGAGCATCATTGGATTTGATTGCGTCAAATGGTCATCTTCTAACTCCTGTATTAAACTGGGACACCGGTGAACTAGGAATTGATAGTATTGGAATCGGGCAAGCATCAACATTCCCGGGATTCTGCACAGATCACGAGAACCTCTTTGCTGGATTTGAGTCAAGGATCTCAATGAATGCTGATGCAGATTATTTACTCCAGATATACCGAACCGTATGCAGAGAGGTTGCGCTGAAGGAGCACCAGATTCGACAGCTTGCACTACAACGACAAATCTTCGGGGACCGACTAGAGGAGTGGGCGCTACGGAGAATCACGGAGTTGCTCAACGAAAGACTGCCAGATCTACGGTCCGAGACGTTTACAGGCTTCAGAATCTCACGCGCTGGCATTCTAGCATATTCTGAGAAGAAGGAAAGAGAACTGCAACATGATCTTGAAAGCTTCCGAGAGTGCTTCCTCAGCCCATTCACTAGAGAAGATGAAGTATTACCATTAGCTATATTGAAGAGCAAACTTCCCGAGCACATCCCAGTAGCCCTATCAGGGCGAGGTAACTTCTGGATCAAGCAAGGGGAGGATGGAGAGGAGATCAACGTCGTTGCTATTCTTAATGCCATTCCAATGACAAATGGATACCATTTCTTCATCTGTGTGAGGGAGGAGAATTCCTCAGCACTTAATGCCTATAAGTCCCTTTTCTTGCAGAAGCACGACGAGCGAGAAGCGCTACTATCAATGCTTGAATCATGGATGCTATATGGAAGTGATCACTGGTTTATTTCGCCGGAATTCTGGGAAGATCTTCCGGACGAGATAAAAGAAAGCATACCGCGATTGATTCTAGACACTAATTGTAATATTGGACATTATCCAGAAGTTTCGCTGCTAGATGCAGTACGGTATTGATATTAGTAAAGATAATATGAGATTATGAAAGACCGAACTACCGTCCAACAACCGCATGAACCAGGCGCGGGGACACTTGGAAGTGGGAGGGTAGTACCCGCGCTGGTTATGCAGAACGTTGGCCTCCAGGAGAGAATTGATGCCGTCGAACATCGAAATCAAAGCCAGGGTGAAAGACCCCATTCGGTTCCGTCAGGTAGCCGCAAAGCTGTCGAGCCGTCAGGAAACATTGCAGCAGGAAGACACCTTCTTCGCCAGTCCATGCGGTCGCCTGAAGCTGCGTTGCTTTGCCGATGGAACCGGGGAGTTAATCTACTACGAACGGGCCGACGAGACTGGCCCCAAGCAATCACGGTATTGGATATCCAAGACGCCGGACCCTGGCAGTCTTCGTCTCGCGCTGAGCAACGCCTTGGGGATTGTCGGAGTCGTGCGCAAGAACCGGGAGCTTTTCTTGGTGGGGAAGACACGCATTCACCTCGATGATGTTGAAGGACTGGGCATGTTTGCCGAGTTGGAGGTGGTCGTGCAGGCGGGGCAAACCATCGAAGATGGCACATCAATTGCGACAAAACTGATGCAGAAGCTCAATATCGACGAGGCAGACTTGGTTGACTGTGCATACATAGATTTAATCGAGAAGCGAGAGGCCAACAAGGCAAATGCAGCGGACGCGGACAAGCCGCGCCGCTGATTTGTGACATTATGGAATCCTGGATTGATCCCTATCGATTCGAGAACTCCGGCTTCATCAGAATAGTGTGTCCTGCTTCATCAATTTAAGCGGTTGTCATCCGGCTAATCCTGACCCAGCAGGCGTAATTCAAGCTCTGTTTTGAGTTTTCTCCATTGAGGAAGTTTGCTTTCAAGCAATGAATGGAAATCGCGGTTGTGCTTTCTATGAGTTATGTGGCAGAGTTCATGAATGATTACGTAATCGATATGTCTTGTGGAAGCTTTGATAAGGTCGCAGTTCAGAATGATCCTGTTGTCCTTCTGTGAATAACTGCCCCAGCGCCTGGTCATTCGTCTTACCGAAAGTGATGGTATATCATCATAATCAAACAATGGAAAACAGGCTGAAAGTCGTTCAGAAAAAGCTTTGTATGCCCGTTCAGCAAACCATTCATCAAGGAGTTTGCTTGTACGGGTGGAACTCCCTGGTGAAGGAGTGTATACTTTTAATGTTCCGTGGTGAAGTGAAACTCGATCCTCTCCTTTGCTGACAAGCAGCTTGTAGGAACGACCTCGATACTGGAATTTTTCACCGCTGATAAAAGACTTCCTGCGCTGAGCACCGAATTGTGCGAAATATCGCTTCTGTTTCAGAATCCACCGATACTTCCTTCGAAGGAAATCGTGGATTTTGTCATCTGTGGCTTCCTGGGGTGCTTTCACAAGCAGGGTCTGTGACGGAAACACGGTTGCGGACATTGTTTTCCGTTCTTCAAGTATGAGATGGTAGCCGAAGGAGACATTCTCATGAGCAAAATTTCTATAGACTCTGTTTCTCCGGTTCATTGTTCTCTGTTCTCCACAGCCAGCTCCCACATCTGGGTGATAACAGTATCTATTTCTTCAACTGTAAGCGGGATGCCGAATTCTCCCTTCACCACATCAAAGAGGTAATCTCCCATTTCCATCCGAACCATTCGCTCAACCTCGATATTCCGATCCCAGTCAACAATTTTGTGTTCATCTATCAGGTTATAAAGAGCTACAACTA
This sequence comes from uncultured bacterium, assembly GCA_965372215.1. GTDB lineage: Bacteria > Fermentibacterota > Fermentibacteria > Fermentibacterales > JCC-6 > Aegiribacteria. The sequence goes on from CBDVBK010000089.1 coordinate 3,119, forward strand.
CTGTAGATAGAATCTCAGGGCTTACTGAGTATGCAGTCAGCTTAGATTGCAGATTCCGGCAGAAAGGATGGTACTTCTTCTCGTCCCGCAATTGTTCGGGGATATCGCTGGCCTCATACTCATTTACCTGCCCCTGATAAGTTCTTGCTCTTCCGAGAAGCACGTTCAAATCCTGCTGTCTTGCGTTCTTCAATTCCTCAATCAATTTCTTTATTTTGTCGCTAAAGCGTTTGTAAAACTCCGGATCACGGTGGAAGTTTTCATTGATGGTGCGACTGGTCTGGGCGGCTATTGCCTCTGCTTTTGATTTATCAGAGAGACCATGTTCTGCGTTTTCAATGTACTGATTGAACATGGTTGTTTCAGAAATACGGATAGGTTTCGACAGTTCGATTACATCATTAGCAGAAATATACTTGTTCAGAATCCGTCTTATTTGATCTTCATACTTGGAGAAATCCACCTCTTCAGCATTCTTGATCTTCTGAATCTTCTTCAATTCAATGAACTTCTTTAGATCCCTCTGGTAACGGGTGTGTTTTGCCTGATCAAACTTCTTCGTAAAATCATGGAGCATCCCGCAAGCTGAGAACTGTCTGATGAACTGGTTCACAAGATCATAGAAGTGTTCACGCTTCTCCACATCATTCTCAAGAATGCGAATGTACTCCTCGTTATCCTGCTTGTTCCGAACAGAGTTGAAGATGGAATGCAGCTCCTGGTAAATACGCTCCAGCTCTCGAATCTTCTCATCTGTATTCAAGAGAGCACGCTCAATATCCTCAGGATCGTAGTTCGAGAAAAGCTCCATTGCATCGTAGAGATTTCTGGCATTCTGCGAGTAGTCGATGATAAATCCGTTTACCTTCGCTTCATGTCCCTCGTCTCCGTCAAAAAGTCTGTTCACACGGGCTATTGCCTGAAGCAGGTTGTGATCTCTGAGTTGTCTGGTCAGATACAGAAAAGTGTTACGTGGTGCGTCAAAACCCGTAAGCAGTTTATCCACAACAATGAGCATACGCACACCATCAGGATCTTCTGTGAACTCCTCAATTAACTTCTTTTCCCTTGTTTCCAGGGATGACCCGTACTTGTGCTTCTCACCGGCCATCCATTCAGCTACTACCCGTTTGTGCTCCGGCAGCAGATCATCAGCCATCATATCACCGGATTCGGAGATAATCACAGCAGCTGAAATCCTGTCCTGCAGTTCAAAAGCCCTGAGGAACATCACTGCGGCATACTTTGATGGAGCAACTATCTGAGCTTTCAGACCGGTATCCACGAACTGCCCGTAATGATCAAGAATATCCAGGGCTATGGTTTCAATACGCTGGGTAGTTTCCAGTATGATCTGCGACGAGTTGAATTTTCTCTGAAGGTCTATCTTCTGTTCTTCACTTAAATCCTGTGTTATCCTATCGTAGAACCTGTCCAGAAGATCCTGCTGCACATCCTGTTCAACAAAGCGGGGCTGGTAGATCAATGGCAGCACCACTTTGTCCTCTTCTGCCTCGGATATTGTATACGCATCAATCATCCCGCCGAATTTACTCGCGCTGGACTTTTCCTTCTTCATGAGAGGTGTTCCGGTGAAGGCTATTTGACAGGCATTCGGTAAAATCCGATTCAATGCTGCATTTGCCTTACCAGCCTGGGTTCGGTGCGCCTCATCAATCAGAATGAAAATATTCGGGTCTTCATCCACAAACCCTCCTGTTGATCCAAATGAATCAAACTTGTGGATCAGGGACGTTATAACACGCTGATCCTTATCCTTTATCAGGCGTAGCAGCTCCTTGGCGCTGGTGGCTCGCTTAACTTCCTTCTTAATGTTGCATGCCGCAAATGTTTTGCTGATCTGTTTATCCAGAGTCCTTCTATCGGTGATAACCAGAACACGGGGCAAGGTAATATCAGGATCATCAATAAGGCATTTTACAAGCATCACCATTGTAAGGCTCTTGCCTGTACCTTGCGTATGCCAGATAAGACCGCCCTTGCGTCGTCCGAACTCGTCAAACTCCTTCAGCCTTGCAAGAGCCTTCTTTACGGCAAAGTACTGCGGATACCTGGCTATCTTCTTGATTCCTCCGTCATACAGAATGAAATTCCGCACAAGGTCCAGTATTCGCGAAGGACGAAGCAGGCTGAAAATACCTCTGTCCTGCTCCGTAACAGCTCTGTCCGTAATCTGGGAATAGTTAGAGCGGATCAGATCATTTGCGATTATGCCGATAACATCGGAGTCAACTGGCTTATTGATCAATGTGTAAACCGAAGCATCATACTCCGGAGGAGGAGTATCCTTTTCCTTCCAGTCGGCATAGAAGCGTTCCGGGGTAAGCATGGTTCCATACTTCAGCTCATGCACATTCGTAGCAATCAGTATCTGGGGGAAGAGGAAGAATTTTGGTGTCTGACTCTGCCCCTGATTTCGGAACATCTGACTAACGGCTTCTGAAACCTTTACGGATTCCTTCTTATTCTCAATCACAGCGAAAGGGAAACCGTTAACGAACAGGACAATATCCGGTCTTCTGGAATGACCTTCCGAGAGCACAAATTCGGCACACACGTGAAAAACATTTTTCAATGGTTCTTTGAAATCGATGAATTTCAATTGAGGTGAGACCCTACGCCCGTTTACAAGTTCAGAGACAGCCCTGCCTGCAAGCAGCAAGGAGTAGATTTCAAGAGAAGCCCTGAATACCCCTTCGCCCATATCAATCTGTTCCATATCAAACACTGCATCATGAATGCTCTTATCAGAGATGTTCGAATCGTTGATTGAACGCAATGCTGTGAATGCTATATCCCGCAGAACGTACTGAGCAGATCCCAGGCGGAGTGAAGTAACCTTTGATCGTGATAAGTACTCATAGCCAAGATTCACCAGCTCAAGCAGTGCAGGAATCTGTGATGAAGATGCCTCGTCAAAATCGGGCAGCCTGTATTCCTCAAACATCAGTCACCTCGTTGGATTTCCATTTATTAATACTCTTGGATTCCAATCGCTTCAACTCTTTTTCCGCTTTAATGAAATGTCTTTCCACCTCTGTAACTTCCTGAAGTTTGGAGGCTTTATAAACTTCATATTCAGTATGCGCTTTATGCAATGCATCTTCATGGCTGACTTTACCTGCATGACTCAGTACTTCTTTTTCTGAAAGATTTAGGAAATCATCAAGCTTGGTTATCCAATCTTTCATGGTCATTGGTTTTTGTTCAAGAGCTCTCATCTCAGCAAATTCTAGATAAGCCACAACAAATCTGTTAAGAGCTTTCAGTTCTTCCTCGGTGAGATAGTTCTTTGCAATTACCGCTTCGCTTTTGCGTATTGTCACACCCAACCAGTTTGTCATGCCCATGTTGGGCTTAGACGCATCTGATCTGCTACAAATCACTTCCGCGGCAGTCTGTCCATGCACCGCCCAATGCATCTTATTCTGAATAATCTTAAAGAACCCCTTTGTGATTTTTTCATTCGGGTCATAGTCAATACTAGTGGCATAGATGTCCAGTATTTTGCGCCAAAATACTTTTTCCGATGATCGGATATCTCTTATTCGTGCGAGAAGCTCCTCAAAGTATAAGGGACTCCCTCCGTTCTTGAATCGGAGATCATCCATAGAGAAACCTTTCACAATGTACTCATGCAATCTTTCAGTAGCCCATTGACGGAATTGAGTACCACGGGATGATCGAACTCGATAACCGATGGCAATAATCATGTCCAGGTTGTAGTGCTTAATAGTATGGCTCTGCGTTTTTCCAACAATGGCACCATGTTGAGTGGTATGTCGGAATTCCCGACATACCACTCTTTCATTCAATTCATCCTCACTTAGAATGTTTGAAATGTGCCCTGTAATCGTGGTTCTCCCTTTGCCAAACAGGACAGCTATCTGCTCCTGTGTAAGCCATACATCCTCATACTGCATAATAGCTTCAATACGTACCTTACTATCAGCTGTCTTATACAGCAGGAATTCACCGGAAGTTGCATTACCGTTCTTAACCATCACACAGACTCACCTTCCTCCTCAATTTGTTTAACCTGTTTGACCACTCTGTCAAAATCCGACTCGAACAGTCGATCCTGCACAATCCGATACTTCTCAAATTCGCTTTCGGCGAAGGACTGGGCTATCTCTTTCGAGATTTTACCCTTATCCTGAAGAATACGATGCTCATCAAACTCAAGGAATCTATCAAGTCGTTTGGACCAGTCTTCCATGCTCATGGGAATTCTTCGAATAGCACGATCTTCAGCCAGCTCAAGGTAGGCGGTTACTATACGGGCAAGTGATTCCAGCTCTTCCTTGTTCAGATAGTTCTTTGCAACTGAGACATCACTTTTCAGGATTTTACCGTCAGGTCCATTCTGCCAGGATGTTAACCCCATTCCTGGTTTAGTGCTTGATGCGCGTTCCTTGATTAATTCAGGTGCTGTATGCCCATGTATTGCATACTCACGCAGAACACCTGTTGCCCATTGCCTGAACTGGGTTGCACGAATAGAATTAACCCGGTAGCCAACCGATATGATTGCGTCCAGATTGTAAAAACGTACATTGTATTGCTTCCCGTCAGAGGCAGTTGTTAGGAATTTCCTAATAACTGATTCTTCGTCTATTTCACCTGAAGCAGAGATATTCTTCAAGTGCTCGTTTACTGTAGGCACTGTAACATCAAAGAGGCTTGCCATAAGCTTTTGAGTCAGCCAGATAGTATTATCTGCATATCGCACTTCAATACTTTCGACTCCACTCTGCGCGGTAAAGATGAGAAACTCAGCAGTACTGTTCCGAATCTGAAGATTTTTGTTCATTCTACACCTCCATCAGAACGAAACTCAGGAAGACGAATTGTCCCGGTAACAAGATTATTAAGCAGATACTTCTTCTGCCCCCTAACCAGGTCAAGCTTATTCTCCAATGCCTTAATCTCAGAATCAGCGGAGGAGAGGACGGAGGAGATAGCTTTTTGTTCGGGGAGAGAGGGGAGGGAAATCTGGAGTCTTTTCAGATCTTTTTTCAGGAAACCACTTATTGATGTTCCTTGATTCAATCTGACAAGCTTTCGAACAGTTCGTTTCAGTTGATAAGTTAAATACTTTGCATTAATAGAGTTCCTGATTATCACAAGATTCTGGAAATCCTGGCTAGTACAAATATCACATCTGCTTAATGCAACTTTTCCAACTCCAACTCGACTCACAACCAAGATGCTATTTGCTGGGATTAACTTTGTTGCTGACAGCTTTATAGCTTCTTCTGAGATGAATCTATGTATTTTGAAATCACAGATTTCATTTTCTTTCAAGTCAGAACTTGATATCCAAGGAATACTACCTTTCCAAAAGCTTTGATTGCTTTTTGCTGGTGTCCCACCCGAAAGAATCATAGCAATACTGCCAATTTTAGTTTTTTTCCATGCCCCGTCAAACCCGGGCAGACGCTGCCTCCCGGAAAGAAGCCTTTGCATCAGCCCTTTCTTGATGTTCTTCTTCTTCTCAATCTTCACTTCATACTTGTGAATTGCCCTGTCCCAACACTCAAGGACGGAGGCGATGGATTTTTGCTCGGGGAGGGGAGGGAGGGGGATTGGCATCTGCCTTAAAGATGCCAGGGATAGATTCTTAATCGTTGAGCCGGTCCATTCACCTCTGAAGAATGAATGAGCCTTGCTCGAGTTCAGAAATGCAAACACAAATTGCTTGCTCAAAGTATCACAACAATTGATATAGGCCGCACTTTTACCCAGAATAACTCGCTCGTCTCCATAATAGGCAATATTCCCCACGGTGCCGTTAATCGATAGAAGTAAAGTGGAGTGCCCCAGTTCTTTTCTGTGTTTCAAGTATTCATCTTCACAAACACACTTTGTTTCATTAAGAATGACGACTTGCCCATCCATCAAATTGTTTCCATTTATGAAGTAGTATTCCGACGTCTCGACATATGTTGGTGTTGTATGAATCCCGTCACCTATTCCTTGCGTAACACTTTCAAGCGATGGGGTTTCCCAGACTTCCGGAATCCATCCGATCCTAGTATTTTTGTATCCCTGCCTGCCTTTGTTTCTATCATTCATAATTCTTTTACTCATTTGATGATGGTTTTAGAGGAAAGCCAAGCTCAGAAATGGGTAATGGTCCAATCTTATGATATTCTGTTTCGAGTAGCTTCAATTCTTGAATCACTTGCTCCCTAGTTTCAAATTCATCCTTATGCAGTTCATAGAATGCACTCCTAGCAAAACTCCATGCATTCTTTACAAGTAAAGCTCCTTCAGCCGTAAGAGACCCTAGCCAGTCCAGCTTGTTCTCTTGAGCTTCTTTTATCTCAGAGACTTTTTCTTTACACTCAGGTGGAAGTTCAGAAAGCTTTTTTGTCAGTGTATCGGATAAGTTGAAAGTCAAATTCACACCTGGACCACCGGGGTGCATGGCTGAGGTCATACTCACGCCCCAATTAGCGAAAGCCCTGGCTCCATGCAATATGCTGCTTCTCATTGCGTTCAGTATTCTTGCAGTTGGTTCTTGCTTAAACTGAAGTGTAATCTCATCAATTCGCACGATCGGAACGTGTCAATGAGAATGAGACAGTTCTATTCCGCATTTAGTGAAGAACCT
>CBDVBK010000090.1:0-9723 GCA_965372215.1 uncultured bacterium
GCGGCACCGCTTGAGGACACTTACAAGTCCTCTGCTTCAGCGGAGGGTGGTTGACTGCAAGTTGATTATACAAAACAGATGCAAATCGCAAGCGGTGAAAACAATAACAGGTGAAATACTTCCGGAATATCAGGATTGAATCAAACCTGTATCTGGGCATACTCCATGAAGATGTCAGGTTCTTCGATTGATGCTACAAGAGCTTCCAGGCCAAGTTCTTTCTCCAGTTTCGCGGATACAAGAGCTCCGTAACGGTACCATAATCGTTCGCCCGAGGACATGGCGTTCAGAACAGTGCTGATCTCACCATCAGTCAGCGACTTTTTATCGGTAACTGAATCGCAGATATCCCAAAATCTCATCCTGATATTCAAATATTCTGCAGGATCGTAATAAAGTCTGTAATCATCATCATCTTCCAGATGTCCCTCTGCTTTTCTTCTGTTATAAGCAGAATGGACTGCCATACCCTCCATTTGAGTCATGAAGAAGATCAGATCGAGCAGACCCTGGACGGTGCGCAGACTTTCCCGGATGGGCGGCATCGTGCGATGTGAGAGAAATCCGAGATGATGAACCTCATGTGTCAGGTAATACCCGACATCATCCGGATGGTTGATGAAATGCTGATGAGAGATATTGATAGCTACATCAGGTGGAGCTACGATCCCGATGTCGTAACCGGCTACAAAGAATATTTTGCCGGATAACCGTGTTCTCACGGGGAGATACCGAAGTGCTTCTCTGGAATACTTGATGATATCATTATCGCGATTCTCCCATTTTTCCATCAGAAGGAGTGCTCCGTTTCTGTCAGGAATATTCTCAAGCACATCTGACAGCAGGATATCTTCATCCGGAGAGGGATTTCCGCTCAGTATCTGATGGCGAATGAGAGCCGCGAAAGCTGGTAATTCAGATAGACTGGCATGAGGCCCGTTCGAATCGTATTCCAGTATTCTCCTTGCGAAGTTCCAGTCCGTCATCATACTGAACATCATTTATGCAGTCTTTCCATTCAGTTCCATCAGACTCTGCCCGAATAAAGATTATACGGAATCATACAATATTTATCTATTACCTCTTTGCCCTGAGGGTGTGAGCGGTTATCTTCTTTCTCCGGGTACTGCAACAGATGAATGAAACGAGGGTCATGAGCAGAGTTCTGCTGGTCAATCCGCAGTCAGCAATCGGAGTATACGACAGGAGCAAGATCAGGGTTGCTATTACAGCTGCTCCGTTCGTAACATTGGCCAGTCTGGCCGGAGCGCTTCTGTCCGCTGAACATGATGTCAGAATTGCTGACCTGATGATTGAAGGAGATCCCGTTCGAGCATATCGGGAAACACTCAGTTCTTTCAGACCTGAATATGTTGGAATCACATTCACGACACCGCTTTACAGCGAGGCTCGTGAGCTGGCGGATATCGCTAAAGAACTCATTCCTGATGTCGTGACAATGTGCGGTGGCATACACGCAACCTCCATGCCCCGCGAGGTTCTTGAGGAGAGCCGGTTCGATATTGTGACAATCGGTGAGGGTGAGAGGACTATTGTCGACATTTGCGGAGGGTTGGACTGGAAGGATATTTCAGGAATAGCTTTCGGAACCGGTAATAACTACACTATAACGGCTTGCAGGGATATGATCGCTGATCTGGACGATCTTCCTTATCCCGCCTGGCACCTTCATAATCTTGAATACTACTATTCCCCGCATATTGCTTCGCGTCGGAACCCGGTCGGGTACATGGAGACAAATCGAGGGTGTAATCATTTCTGTACTTTCTGCAGTCAGAATGTTTTCGGGCACAAGGTACGTTCAAAATCATCTGAGCGGGTTGTTGATGAGATGTTCCGGATGCTCGAAGCTGGATTCAGGGATATTCATATTAAGGATGATAATTTCACGGCTGATATCGGGCGAGCCAAGGAAGTATGCAGGCTTCTTATTGAAAAACATTTCCCTGCTCCATGGGCGCTTCCCACCGGAGTGAATATTCATGATGTTGACAGTGAGTTTTTTATGCTTGCAAAAAAAGCTGGCTGTTACCAGATTTCGTTCGGCATTGAAAGCGGAGTTGAACAGATTCTGAAGAATGTAAACAAGCACCAGTCACCTGAGATGATAAGGAATGCTGTGACCCTTGCCCATGAGGCCGGTCTTGAAACCGTTGGCTTTTTCATGATCGGGCTTCCCGGAGATACCGTAGAGACCATAAGGGAGACCATAAAATTTGCGAAGAGCCTTCCTCTGACTTATGCAAAAGCTTCCATGACTCTTCCTTTTCCTTCGTCGGCACTTTTCAGGCAGATCGATATGGAGGGCAGAATACTCTCCAGGGATTGGGACAGGTACAATTTCCATGCGACATCAGAGGTATGGGAACACGAGAACCTCGACTGGAAAACAATCCAGCATTACTATGCCATGTTTCACAGGAAGTTCTATTTCCGACCTTCATATATCTGGAAAAGATTCTGGAGGGATATCCGGATGGGACAACTTCTTGATGATGTCAGAGCTGTTTTCAGTAATGATTGGTCGGGCTAGAAGATCATGGTGGCATTCTTTCTGCGAAACTGGGCTGTGATCCTTCTTTCAGCAATGGTGATTCTTCTCGTAACATTGCTGTTCGATACTTCCTGGCCTGTTGCATATGTTCAGGTTTTATCGGTACCTTCCGGTGCTGAAGTATCGGATGGAGAGGGTTTCTGCTGGATAGCACCTGCCCGCATACCTGTGCAGCATGATGGTTTGAGCGTTACTTTGACATATCCAGGCCACGTTCCCGTAGACACTATTCTCGTTCCGGACATGTCAGGTGAGAAAGTGATTATTCATCTTCCCTACCAGTTTTCAGTGGAGCTTTCAAGTGAGCCTTCCGGAGCTTCCGTTCAGATGGATGGTTCATTCCGCGGGTACACTCCCGCGCGTGTGTTTCTTGATTCTCCAGGGATTCATCAGGTTATTCTGATTGTTGATGAATTGATTATTCTTGAAGACAGTTTCTCTCTTCTCTCAAATGCTCCACGCAGTTTTCACTGGGTTCTTCCTGAACAGTATTCAGATGACCTGATACTGGTCCCTTCCAGAGCTGCCGGTACTGTACGGTTATCAAGCGTAAATGAACCTGTCGATACACTTGCAGCGTATCTGATTTCGAGATATGAAGTAAACAACACAGAATTCCTTCGATATCTCAGTGAACTGGAATCATCCCCTCAGAAAGACACTTCAAACCGGTGGGGGAGAACTGATACGATTGAAGAGATTTTCCAGGGTGATTATCCCATACCATTTAATATCAGCCCTTCCGGGGAATGGGCTATTCGAGAAGGACTTGAAGAGTATCCGGTATCAGGGCTTTCTTTCAAGGCTGCTGAAGCATACTGCATGTGGCTTTCTTCTAATGATACTCTGGGACTGTCATACAGACTTCCGGAAGAGGAAGAATGGCTCGCAGCCGCGATAGCCGGAGGACCGGGACCCTGGTCCTGGGGTTCGAGAAGACCTGACGGGAGCCTGCTTAATCTGTCTGACAGTAATGAAGAACTCCTTAGAAGACACCCTTCCATTGATGATGGTTTTGCGCATGCAGCGCCGGTTGGAAGCTATCCGGCTAATGCATGGGGACTATATGATACAGCCGGAAATGTCTGGGAATGGTGTCAGCCTGTGCATCCGGATTCTTTTCCCGCAGTACGAGGCGGAAGCTGGCTCTCTTCAATGGAAGACTGCAAATGTGAAGCGAGAATGCGACCGGAGCCCGGGCTTGGGTATCCATACATTGGCTTGAGGATAGTCGCGACAATTAATAATTGAACGACATTAATTTCCCCTCTTTTCAATACCCCTTGACTGTATTATTGATGTCAGGGGTTGTTTTCCTATTGGACGGGCATGTTTCTACTTATTCAATGAGGGGCAGATATGAAATTTGATATCTCTGGTGAAGCACTTCATGATGCGCAGGGTTTAACCAGTATTCCTGAAGCACTCATGCGAGTTGTTGAGAAGTACCCTGAAAGAATTGCGTTTCAGGAACCGGACAGTCATGGTAATTACCGGTCGATCACATTCCATGATCTGCGAAGGAAAGTTGACTCCCTGGCCAGAGCACTTCTTGAAAGAGAGGAGAAGCCGGTTGTGGGAATTACCGGTATGAACAGCGTTGCCTGGGCTGTAACATACCTCGCAACATTGAGGGCCGGAGGTATCGTCGTTCCTATTGACAGGGAACTTCCTGTATCGGAGATGCTTACAATCCTGCATTATTCAGGAGCGAATATTATCTTTTTCGATGAAAAATATGCAGATGATTTCATTGAAGTACTTTCCAGTCGAAATATCAGAATGGTCGCGATGAATACCGCGCATTGCGAGGGAATCCCGGTATTCAATGATCTGATCCGTGAAGGAGCTGGAAGCTCAGCCCATTTGCCGGATGCCTGGGATTGTGACGCTCCGGCTTCCATTTGCTATACATCGGGAACTACAGGTCAGGCCAAGGGAGTCGTTCTGTCTCAGAATAATATTCTTTCCAATGTCAGACAGATGAGACAGATAGTAGATATAACAGTTGATGACGTTTTCCTGTCCATACTTCCTGTGCATCATACATTCGAATGCACATGCGGTTTTCTGTTTCCGGTAACAAACGGATCATCGATCTACTTCTGCAGAGGTATAAGGTATGTGGCTGAGGATATGGTGAATTCAAAAGCGACAATTATGATGGCTGTGCCACTGCTGTGGGAAGCCATGTACAGGAAAATATTCGGAGCGATTCAATCCATGAAGGGCGGTCCGTTCAAATATCGTCTGGGGCTCACAATTGCGTCAGTGGGTGAGGTTCTCGGAAGAAGAGGAATCAGAAAGAAGGTATTCTCGAAGGTTCACGATAAACTCGGTGGCACTATGAGACTTTGCATTTCCGGAGGAGCAGGCATCTCTCCTGATGTAGTTGATGGATTTCTGAAACTTGGTTTTTTATTCATTCAGGGGTACGGTCTCACTGAAACTGCTCCAATCATTTCCGTCAACAGGGAAGACGCAAACAGAATCGGTTCGGTGGGACCTGTTCTCCCGGGGGTTTCGGTAAGAATCGAATATCCTGATCCTGAAGGAAATGGAGAAATCATTACAAGGGGACCAAACGTAATGAAAGGATATTTCAACAATCCGGAGGCTACCGCGGAGGTTCTTTCGGATGACGGATGGTTCAGAACCGGTGATTACGGTCATATTGACGACGATGGATTTCTTTTCATAACCGGGCGGAAGAAAAACGTGATCATAGCCAAGAACGGTAAAAACGTTTATCCGGAAGAAATCGAACTGAAGATTGGTCAGGATCTCAATATCCTTGAATGCATGGCTACCGGAAAGAAAACAGAAGCCAAAGGTGAGGAGATATGGCTTATCATCGTACCGAACATGGAGAAATTCATTGAATACGCTGAAGAGAACAACTTCAGTCTCACAACTGAATATCTCGCAGAATATATGAAGAAAGTTGTACGTGATTTCAATTCATCTCAGCTCATCTACAAACGTATTGCGCGATTTATCATCAGAGAGGACGAATTCCCCAAGACAACCACCAGGAAGGTTCGCAGGAAAGAAGTTCTCAGAGAAGCCGGACTTGAGGAAGAAGTCTCTTACATGGTGTAGCCTGAAGCGACCCGGTCTATTATATACCAATTTAGTCGGAAATATTGTTTTTCCTGAAAGAAAGGCGTGAAATGACTGATGAGGTAAGAAGGTGCACCCGGTGTATTCTTCCTGAGAATTACCCGAATATCGATTTTGATGAAAATGGTGTTTGCAGGGTCTGCAGGGAATATGATGAGAAGTACTCCGGAATAGACTGGGACGCAAGAGAGAGAAAACTGGCCAGGATGATGGACCGATACCGGGGTAAGGGCAGGGGCAAATATGACTGCATGGTCCCTTTCAGCGGAGGTAAGGATTCAACCTATTGTCTGTGGCTCCTGAAGTCCAGGTACAGGATGACCCCTCTTGCATTCAACCTTGATAACGGATTCGCCGAGGATGGAGCCCAGCTCTTCGTAAAAAGCGGAGCTGACAGGCTGGGTGTTGACCTCTACACTTATTCACCCTCGAAGGAGTTCCTCTACGATGTATATGGTCATGCCCTCCGCCAGACAGGTGAATTCTGCTCGGCATGCGTTGTACTTATTCCAACGACAATATTCAGGATTGCAGATATTCACGGGATCAGACTCATAGCAGGTGGATTCAGTGACATTACCGAGGCTCCACCCCCTGAGTATGCATATATGGACAGAGTCTGCTTCTGGAACATCATGAAGAGCCGGTTCTCAAGGAAGAGCCTGGCCTGGGATTTCTTCTTCCCAAGCTGGAAGAGGATGTTCGGAGTGAAGTACTTCAACCTGCCGGATTACATCGAATGGGATCTTCCCATGATATACGAAACCCTCAACAGGGAGCTGGACTATAACAAGTCCATGTCCGATATCAGATACGATTGCCTGGGTACACCTCACTCCAGTTATCTGTTCAGGAGAAAAGCGGGCTTCGGCAAGTACGAGTATCTCTATTCAAACATGATAAGAGCGGGAGTAATCGATAGAGAGGAAGCTCTCGCTATAGTAATGGAACGAGAAGCATTCGAATTGCCCGAGGATTTCGAGGAGTTCGTCAGTAAATTCGGGACCGACTGCTCCATCCTCGAGGAGACGAAGGACAAAAGCGTGTTTGACTTTCCGGGAAGGAAGAAGGGAATCAGGGATCTCGCCATAAAGATCCGGGAGATGCTTCCCTGAAACATGCATGTTCTTCTACAGCTGAGGACGGCTCGATTATAACGACTAGGAGCGTACTGATTCGCTGACTGATGGAAATACTGTTCGAACAGCATGCCATCCTCCTGTTATTACCCACAGCGGGACGTATATCATTGTAGGCAGCAGCAACCGAAGAGCTGTGTGTGAACCTGAGATCATGAATGCTGCGGCAACGGCTGGTATTGCAGGAAGCAGTGACATGAAAACGGGTTTCCAGATCCTGATGTGATAGCCACGTTTCCCAAGGAAAACCCAGTAACTCAGAACGATGAGCAGATTTCCCCCAAGGAACATTATACCGACGGAGATGAGACCCAATTCCGGTATAAGAAGCCAGTTACCTGCGACGACCATAAGAAGGGCTGCTCCAGTAACGGGAATGACTATCTTCACCCTGTTCACCGCAAGAAGTGAAGCAAGCAGGATATGCATCAGATAGACGACCAGCAAACCGGAGAGAGCGAAATACAGGCACGTCTGAAGATCACCGGGATTGATACCTCTCAGATATTTACTACCCCAGACCATTCTGAGGAATCCTGTTCCGGTGGACCATACCGGTAAAGTGAACGCAACCGCCAAACCTGTAAATACTCTAGCCATGGATCCCACCTTTTCCCGGTATACTCCGTCTCGAAAACTTCTGCATAGATCGGGAAACAGAGCTCCTGGAAGAAGCGTGGGTGCCACCAGGAGTATAAGCAACTCTACGAGTCTGAGGCATTCCTGCCATGCAGCCACTGCGCTCTCACCCATGATCTGTCTTATTACAACATTGTCAGCTCTCAGGTGAAGGATAGTGACGAAACCCATTATACCAATGGGGAGCGCTGCAAGAAAAAGTTTCATGAGCTTCCTGGTATCCAGGGAGGGTTTGACTAAGATATTTATCTTTCTCAGGCTGACGAATGCAAAAATTACCGCAAGCAACGCTCTGAGTACGAATGCAAAAGCTATAACCAGCAGTCCCATGCGAAAATGAATTACCAGCAGGATGCAGATAAGTCCCGACAGACCTTTGACCATTCGCGAGACTGATTCGAACACCATCTTTTCGCGAGACCTGAAGACTGCGTATAACAGCTCTGCAAAAGCCTCGAATACAACAGACAGACTGATAACAGTCAGAATGATTAACCTGTCCTGGGGTACTCCAAGCAGAAATCCCGAGAGGATGATCAGTGGAAATCCCAGTACCGCGAAGATGATTCTGAGAGAGAAGGACCGGGAGAACAGATCCTGGGTATCTTCAGGACGGAGGGACGAGCGACTGGTTAGAACCAGAGATACTCCCATATCGGAGAAAAAGAGATAGACCTGTCCCAGGACGATCAGAAAGAGCAGGCCACCGAATTCCTGGTCTGGAAGATATCTTGAAAGGAACATCATTGAGACGAAGAGGAATCCTTTGCCGACGAACTGTCCCATAAGCATGAATCCGCTGTTTACCGCCTGGGATGATCCTCTCATTCGAACCTCCGGAACCCGTTAAATCAGACTGTTTCACCCTGCATCGGAATCGGAAATCATGTCCCGGAATCGAACAGTACTTCAGTCAGTGTCGCGGCCATGATGGAAGCATTTTCTGAAACCTCAACTGGAATTTCTCCAATGTCCTTACCAGGAAAGGATATCTTGATGAGATAACGGAACCATTTCCGTTCAGCTTTGCATGGACAATATAGTGAATCAGGTAGTCGATATTATTCTCCACCTGGTACTCTGGATCCAGCCGCATGTTTGTGTACTTCCAGGGAATCAGAACCGTTTCCAGACCGTATTTCTCCGCCAAAGGCTTCAACCTGGACATCAGCACATCTTCACCCTTGATGATGGGAGAAGCAGCAAGCAGCGCTCCCTCACCTGATGGATTCAGGAACTGACCGAATCCATCGAAGATGGTCAGCGGTTTTTCCATGCCATGATCAGCTCCCCCGAATACATCAAGTATCATGGGATTCCACTTGTTCTCCGGTACCGGATAGTAGGGAGGGTTCGATACGATTATGTCGAAACTTCCGGTTACGTTCTCCCACAGATCACTTTGAATAACTGAGAAAGTATCCGGTACTGAATTCGCGTAGAGTGTAGCTCTGGCAAAATCCACAGCCCTGGGATTGAATTCCGCTGCAATAACCGTATCGCAGCGGGATTTGATGTTGTGCCCCTGAAAAGCAGTGCCGGCGCAGAGATCAAGCCCCCTCCCGAAGGATCTGTGGAGCATTCTGGTGGTTACGAAGTTCGAGAGAGTGACTGAATCACCACCTACGTAAACGTATTGAATGGTGGTTCTTGTATCCCCCTGATCCGGATCGGAGAGAAAAATGGTATTGCTGTACGGAACCATCCTGAAATTGGAATTTGCATAACCATCTGATTCATCAACGATCCCGGCATCTTCAAGTTGTACGGTCAGTTCGGAGCCAAGAGTTCTTGACAGTTGCTGCATTGGAGAAGGTTGGTTAAGGAAGAAGAACCTGTACAGGAAAGCGGTATCCGGATGTTTTGCGAGCCACCTGAACCCGTAAAGTGAGGGGAGTGCTGAAGGCGTGAACGGATTGGTTCTATTCATGGCATACGAGAGCATAACATGAGGTTCGAAAGGAAGCATGAAGAGTGATCTTTTGAGCGATGGAAATCTGGCCGTGCGCAGATAGTGCCGTTTCCGCAACGCGGAAAACAGCTTCTTCAACACATCTCTGTCAGGTGCCTGGTTCATCAGTCTCCATTCGATTGCGGACTCTACTATAACCAACTGGCATTCTCTCATCAACGCTATCCATATAAAACCCGCACAGCTGGCTATAATCTCCGCATATTATCGTCAAATATACCCAGTATTCTCCTCAAATCTGCGAGCATTCTATCTCAACTGCGAGGCTCTTCTGC
>CBDVBK010000091.1:0-9702 GCA_965372215.1 uncultured bacterium
CACGAAAGAGGGGAGGACACAAGCCCTCCCCTTCCGCAAATCGTTACTGATATCTTTATCTGAGAACCATCACCGACTTCGAATCGGAAAATCCCGTTGTCGAGAGGCGGAGGTGATAAATCCCTGCAGGTACCGTACTACCTTGCCCGTCAGTAAGATCCCACATGATGTCATGATCGCCGCTCTGAAGCTCACCGTCATGAATGGTCACGATCTTTCGCCCGCTTAAATCAAACACATCAATCGTAACGTTCGATATTGACGATGTGGTGAAGTTAAGAACCGCTGACTGGTATGCAGGGCTCGGAGCCAGGTGATTCAGCCTGTTGCTTAAAACGGGTGATTCAGTCTCTTCATTACAAACACCGGTAACATCGATTGAGCTCAGATAGGTATTGAAGTTTCTGGCCCACACTGTGATATCAAGCCTGCCAGTAGATGTTGGTTCCACAAGTATCGAAGCCTGACCGGAAGCGTCCGTTGTGACCACTTCATAAACCTCACCTGTCTGCCAGTCTCCTTTCTGCAGGCATACTCTTGCATTCTCTACAGGAGCGCTGCCATCAGTCACCGTCACGTTTATGTATGTAGAACCATTAATAGTACTCGGGTGGGTGACGGTAAGCCTTCCGGCAATCTCTGTCCATATCGGCAGTTCCGGGTCACCAAAAAGGGTGTATTCCTTCAAACACCAGTCCATGTAGGTGCTGCAGGGGGGAACATAGTAGTCCATACTTGTCGCATGTGCGATGCCGAGGTTGTAGATATCGGTTTCCCAGTGATCAATGTAGAATCTTATGCACAGCATTTCGCTCGGACCAGTACACGGACCTGCGAAATTGCCAAAACCGTATCTCGTATTAAAGCATCCGAATCCACCACCTTCAGGTGACGCGAGCCAGGCGTCAGCGCAGCACTCGTAGCCATCGAGGTGACCTATGTAACAGGAAATGGATTGCCAGAGAGCTGGAAGCCCTCCGGACGATATGTTCGTCTGAGCCATGATGTGATCCACAGTGTAGTTGCTGCCGGCAGATGTCCACATATAGGTCCTGCTGCCATGACTTGCGTGGTAGACATGATGCGGCCCTGCATCGATCATGTTTATCGTATTGGTTGCGTTGTTGGTCCCTTCGGACTCGTAGAGTTTTTCCTCTTCCCAGGCGCTGCTGGGAATGTAGGCGGAGATAGCTTCAGCGGAAGCGCTGCCGGGAATATAGGGGGAACTCCAGAGTATTCCTGTCGTATAGCCTATCCTCAGCTCTCTGGGACCTGTCGTGAAGTAATCAACTGCCTTAATGCCCTCATACAGAAGCACCTTGTCAACAAAAAGTTCGGCTTCCGGTAAGGAATTCACGCTGGCTCTGCCGACAAAGAGATCGGGATGGTAGTCTACCTGGTCATAACCCGCAGGTTGAGGATACACATATGGATAGGGAACCTCACCCCAGATTCCATTACCGTTGGCGTTCCAGAGATCGGTTCCGGGAACGGCATCGTTGATATCAACGAAGTAGAGGTCGGATGGTGCGATTTCCGAAAATGACGAAGTTCCAACCAGTTTCGCGTCACGGCAGACAACTTTGTCATCATCACCGAAGATCAGAACGTAATCAGTACCTTCATAGCGACAGTCAGTCAGAAAAGCTCTCATGCTCTGCGGAAGGTCAACGCAGGAGGAGTACTGTGATTCAATCCATAGAGTTGTGTAAACATTTGCCGGAACACCTTTTAAGGTTTTCCAGTCAGCCAGCAGCTGAGCCTGAAGCTCGTATTCCGGATTAGTGATGATCACGTACTGCCCGAACTCAAGATCTCTTTCCGGAATGATAACTGCACCGGAGGGACTGACACCGTCAGGGTTTACGACGAATCTTCCGGCTATTTCCATAGCCTTATCCTCACTGGCCCTTGTCCTCCTGGTAATGAGATTGACAGACGAGTCATATTCATAAGTTACCCGTAGAGTCATCTGTGATAGAACCTGTATGGTCCTGCTGGCAGGATTCCACCTCACCGGATAAACCACCGCATATGCTATTGGTATTCCCCAGTAGACACTGGAGCTGTGCAGTGATGCCATCCTTAGTGGGTAGGGAGTATCCCTTCCATATATTTCAGGATCGGGAGATGCCTGTACGTGATTCGCCTCAACCGAGAGTGGTACCGGCTCATTTGCCGGCATTACATCATAACCACCGATCAGATTTGTATAATCGGCATCGACAACTTCGATCCCGGTTGCACTGCATCCCGTGGGAAGAGCAATCCTCACCGGCATTATCGGAAGGCAGGGCGCTCCTTCGTGAATTATGTAAGGCAGTCCGGAAGCAGTCACCGCTGTGTAGATTCCCTCAGAAGTAAGGCTGACATCGGCTCTGTCAAAGGGGATAGTAACCGTCAATTCTCCCGCAACGCTGAACGCAGCAATAACGAGAAGCAGCAGAGTTATTCGAAACATGTTTACACGTCCTCCTCCCTGAGGATTAATCAAGCATATCAGTATTAATCATAGTATTTTGATACTACTACTTATTAGACTATATGTGAAATCTTCACTTACAGGACAAGTAGAGCATTACAGAACCTGTTTTTGCCTGTATATTGAATAAATAAGAGTTCAGGAGGAGAAGATGAATGCTGTCACCAGAAAGAATCTGATCGAGAAGGGCATGAAAGCCGGCGATACAGATATGTACGATGAGGATCTGATATGGTCTCGGAACAGCAAAGACAAGATAGACATCGGTGAAGTGCTCATGCGGGTAATCAGAACGATGAACAAAGCGTTACCTCTATCCCGGAAACTCCGTGTTCTCTCCATTGGTTCCGGATCTGAACCGCAGTTCCTGATTCTTGAATCAGCCTTCCAGGGAGGTATGTACCTTCTCGATATAGACAGTGTGCCGCTTTCCATCGTCAGAGATCGTGTTCAAAGGCAGTGGATAGAACACGTTACCACTATCCGGGCAGATTACAATAATATTCTTGTCCGGCCAGAAAAGGCGGAACAGTTCCTGAAGGACAAACTGGACGGAAGAAAACTGGATCTTATCACTCTCCATCATTCTCTTTACTACTGCGAAGAATCGGTCTGGAAAGAATTCTTTGCAAGTCTCTACCTGAAGATCCTTGCCCGTCGGGGAGCGATTCATGCAGTAATGATGGCTTCAAACAGCGAAGACCGGTATTCTACAACCTGGCTCTACAACCATTTTGCGGGCAAATTTTTCAATTGCCGTAATGATCAGGATCTGAACTCCTTTGGCAGGGAACTGGAGAATAACAGAATATTCTGCAAAGCGAAATTCATAAGACAAACCCACAGTGTTGATTTCTTTGTAAATGATTTCGAGAAATTCATGGCGGTGATCTGGATGATCCTTCTCTACCCAAACGTTCACAAGTACACTCCTGAACAGAAAAAGGAGATCACTGAACATATCTACGACAATTTCTGGATTAAGAAGAAACCGCTCGTTCAGACGCAGGACCATCTTGTTATCGAAAGAAACCTGTCGCAATTGTGATAGCATTTACAGGGCAGGACTGCATCGGTATTGTCAGTTCATACAGGAAATTCGATCGAATAGAAGGTGTCTGTGTTCTTCAGGACAGTGTAGCCGATGGCGTAAATCCGGTTTCCTGGCGCGCCGGGAAAACTCGGCGTATTGAGCATGGTGAGAATTCCAGCTGGGTAAGAGATATAGGAAGGTGGTTGCGTAGCTTCCAGTTTTACACGGAAGCGAGTACAACCGGAGGAACCGGACATTGGAAACCGCACGTCCGCGTCTGTGCGGGGGTAACCGGTATTCCTGCTTCGAATTGGCATGTCTAACAAGAATGTATGTTGTATGCGGAAATTATCCGGAGAGACTACCAGAGGCGAATACAGGATCCTGACAATAGGATTCTGGGCTCTCTTGATAACAGGACTGATTCTGCTGACAACATGGCATGAGTTGCCGTTCCATTCATGTGAAGATGCAAATTGGTACATGATGATGGTTGAAGGGAATTCAGAAGAAGTTAACAGACCATTCTGCAACAGAATCCTTCATCCAGCTACTGTTCGAGCCTTGATGGACATCACGCATATCGGTATGGATGAAGCTTTTCGCATCATCTCGATCCTCGCCCTTCTCCTTCTCACGGCATCAATCACAGCGAGTCTCTCAGCATCGGGAGTATATCCGGCATGGAGTTTCCTCCTGCTGTTCTCTCCAGCTCTACTGATGCTGTACAAAGATCATTACCTCACTGACCTGTTCCATGCATCGCTTCTTGCTCTGCTTTTCTTCTTACTCTTGAAGAGAAAGACTTGGCCATCGATTGTGGTCCTGTTCCTTCTCTGCCTTTCCAGAGAATCGACCCTGCTCCTTGTCCTTTGCATTGCTGTGGTGGGTTGCTTGAGGAAAGAATGGAAACTTGTGGCCGGATCTCTGCTTGCTGCGCTGACCGGCATCGTCTTTACTGCAATCGTCGTGAGAGGACAGCCCAATATACATGGAATGAACATGTTCATGTACATGCTTCTCAAACTGCCGTGTAACGTTCTCAGAAACCTTTTCGGGATCGTCCCCTGGACAGACACATTTGCAACCGGAACTACTTTCTATCCACAAGAACCGATATTCAGGATTGCTGTACCCGGTTTTCTCCCTCTTGGATCGATTCACAAAATTGGTATTTACGAAATCGATCTATTCAAACCTTTATTCGTGCTAAGGGTTTTCCTGACGATTTTCGGTACACTACCTGCGCTTCTTGTCTACTCATTGCGCAAAGGCATGCGACAGCCAGGACAGAAGCTGCCCACATGGCTGAGTATTGCTGTAGCTTACGGGCTGATAGCATTTTTTCTGGGTGCTGGTATGGGGACATTACCCTACAGACTGATCCTCTTCGGCTGGCCCGCGTTCTGGATCGGCGCTCCGCTGGTTCTCAGGAACTACTGCGGGATTCATGGAAGAAAATTGTTCAACATATTGATCACAAGCTTCACAATATGTTGGATCCCCATGCTTTTCGGGAAGGTGATAACCAATCCAACTATTCTTGAATTCACCTCACTTGCAGGTGTGATTCCATTCTACTACCTGACCGCGAGAATCCTTCGTGTTGATTTGCGGTGTCCGAGGCATGTTGTGCAGAGCTGATGTGCATTAATTCACCTCTTTTTAAGAAGAATAGGTGACGGACTTAGATAAGATAGTGTATACATTGTATTTACTGATACTTCTACTTTTTTATTTCCTGTTAAGGAGCATGATCAATACATATCAGTGCCATATACAGCGATGATATACGCTTGCAGCCGGCAGGCCGCTAAGTTCCCGCCGCAGGAGACAAATGTAGGTCGCTCTTCTGAAGAATGTCTGGTATGCGGATGCCCTGAGATGCCCGAAGTTACATCTGCCGGAATCCGGTTAATCAACAATTGAACTCTTAATAGCCCTGATATGTTCCGGGGTTGTTCCGCAGCAGCCTCCGATTATTGACACACCGGCATCAACCAGTTCCTTTGCCTTCTCCGCCATGAATTCAGGTGTTTCAGGATAAAGAAGCTCCCCGTTTTCTATCAGCGGAAGGCCTGCATTTGACTGGATAATAAGGGGAAGAGTGGTATGCTTTCTGTATTCCCTGGCAATCCTTATCATGTTTTCGATTCCGTTCCCGCAGTTGGACCCGACCACATCCGCACCAGCTTCTTCAAGCGTCTTTGCCGCTTTTTCTATCGTATCGCCCATAATCGTGAAAAAACCTTTAGGGGTCGCATCATAAGTCATGGTTGCCATGACAGGGATTCCAGGTGCCTTCATTTTTGCGGCTTTCAGAGCCAGAATCATCTCCCCCAGATCCATCATGGTCTCGATACAGATCACATCGCATCCCGATTCCGCGAAAGCCTGCATCTGTATTTCAAAACTTTCATAAATAATCAAGGGGTCGGTATCGCCATAGGGTTTAAGGATTTTTCCGCAGGGGCCGCAGGAGGCCGACACATACGCCCTTCCTTCCACAGCTTTCCTCACTGCGGAAACCGCATTCCTGTTGATCAGGGCTGCCTTATCTTCCAGAGAGTAAGAGGCAAGTTTCAGGGGAGATCCTCCGAACGTATTCGTCTGGATTATGTCAGCTCCGGCGTCAAGATAAAGCCTTGCTATATCCTCAAGTATATCCAGCCTTGAGAGGTTCAATCCTTCGGGACAGTCACCACTTTTCAGTCCTCTTTCGAAAAGCATGGTTCCCATGGCTCCGTCCGCAACAAGTATTTCACCATTGCGGAGACGTTCGAGTAGTTTCTTCATAAACTATCTTTAGGAGAAGAACGATTCAACTGTTTCAACGGCATTGGCGCCGTCGTAGCTGTACGCGTCAGCACCTATTTCAAGCGCGAAGGCCTTCGAAACGGGCGCCCCGCCGACGATGATTCTAACTATACCGTACAGCCCCTCATCTTTTGCCATATCAACGACCTTTTTCATGACAGGCATAGTTGTGGTAAGGAGAGCGGACATTCCTATTACATGCACGTTCTCTTCTCTGGCAACACTTATGAACTTTTCCGCCGGAACATCGTTTCCAAGATCAATAACCTCGAATCCGGCACCCTTGAGAAGAATTCCCACCAGATTTTTTCCGATATCGTGCAGGTCATCCTTTACTGAACCTATGACTACTTTTCCCTTTGTCGGAATTCCACCCTTGATCAGGAGCGGTTTCAGCACCTCCATAGCACAATTCATCGCTCTTGCGGCAAGCAGAACATCTGGAAGAAATATGTCATGGTTCTTGAATTTCTCACCAACAATATTCATCCCTGCAATCAGACCGTAATTCATTATTTCATCCGGAGGGATCTGTTTTTCAACAGCTTCTTCAGTCAGCGCAGCCACTATCTCATCAAAACCGTTCTGCAAATTGAAAGATATCCTGTCCAGAAGTTCCATAATTATCCTCCTATGCATCCATAACCAATATAATTACGAATTCCGCATCCTCTCAATACATGATCTGGCAGTACATGTATCACAGAACGGATACGAATTCACAAATTCATGTATCTCCTCAGGACCGGCAATAAGCACCCCTGACACGGACTTTATCGGGCTCATCAGACAGCTCTCGTTCAGCGTTATGCCTATCTCTTCAGGACGAAGAGCTTCAAACAGTTTTTTCTGTCCGCTTATATGCCATCCGCAGTACCCCGGGCTGTAGCTCAGAACCCGCCATAAAGATGCCCGTGGTTCTCTCCCGGCAAGTTCCTCCTGAAGATGCTGCGCTGCAAGATCCGCCAGTTTGTCCGCAGCATAAGACGAGATCGAATCAAGCATATACCCATCCGCGTAATCTCCATTGTCAAAGAGGTCCGATACTTTTTCACTGAGAACAGGCCCCAGCGTAACAGCAAACAGAGCAAGGTAATCGCTCTTTCTGTAAATATCCTCTACCGGGTTCTTTTTTTCGTTCAATTCTTCTCCGCGGAATACTTCTTCGAAAACGGAGATCGTTACACCGGTTATTATTCCTTCCGGTTCTGCAAGTTCTTGAAAAAGTTCAATCGCTTCTCTATAGATCCGCTCGAAATTTTCACTTAATTCAGCTTCATCTGGAACGCCCTGGCTGCGAAGTATTTCCTTTCTTGGGAGTTTGATATCCTCCTGAGCAAAATCGACTATCGATCTCATAAATCCTCATGCGGGAGTGAATCCATACCGAACTTCGCAGCTTCCCTTTTCATAAGAACTGTCATTTCCGCAAGAACATCATCGGGCAGTTCTGAAGGTTCCCACGCAATCAGTAATCTTTCAATCTCTATTTTTGCTCTGTCACCGATGGTAAGACTTCCTTCTTCCATCCACCTCGAACTGTTTGCGCGGTCAATTACAGCCCCGGGGAAATAATGTTCATCATGAAGGTATTTTCTTGTATGATTTGCAATCAGAAGATGCTTTTCCTCAAGAAGCTCCTCGAAAATCGGCATAGCTGGAAAATCTTCTTTGGGTTCAATTCCCCTGATCAGCCTGAGTGTCATTCCGCAGATTTCATTATCAACAACCAGCTTTTCAAGGCTCTGACAGCTTTCAAAATCAAGCATTCCCGGCCCGGATATGCTGTTTATTCCGGACAGGACGGCAAGAGTCGCCCCCATCGAGGTTTCCAGCCCTGCCTGCGCGTCCAGCTGCTTTGCGTCGCTCAGTGCAATGTAAGCCTGAGTGGGAAGATTCAGGTATTTGCCTATCTCATTAAAGGCGCAATCGATCATCTGCGTTTCCACCGCTCCCATCGGAGTTGTCTCGTATCGAACGTCAAACGCGGCAGGTGAACCACCGTAAATGATCGGAGTTCCGGGCTGTGTAAGCTGACTGAGCACAACACCGCTTAATGTCTCCGCTGTATGCTGCACCAGACTTCCAACCAGAGTTACGGGAGCCATGAAACCTGAAAGCGGCATTGAAATGTACTCAACAGGTATGAAGTCCTTCGCGCAGTCGACCAGGTTCTGAGAAGTGACATCGCTCCATTTCAGTGGAGAAGTCGGACAGCATGAGAATATCGTTAGAGGCTTTTTCCTGAGTTCCTCCGCTGATCCACGGATGGCAAGCTGCAGATCTCTCATTACGTTGAAGGCATCAATTGTAAAAGCACCTGTCACCACAGGTTTTTCGCAGTACAGAAGGCTGAGGAACAGCCTGTAGCTGTCCGATATCTTCTCGGGAACATCAGCCGGGATGAACGCTGTGCTCTGGGAGGCGATGTTATCCAGCCCGTTCATCAGCTTTGCGTACTCTACATAGTCAGCGGTTGAGGGTTTTCTGATCTCACCGCTCCTGGAATCAAGAATATTGATCGCAGCGGAACCGGGAGTGAAGTAAACATTATGATCAGTAAGATTGTGCGTATGGTTACCCATGACATCGTAGAGATCCACTGAATCCGGCGCTGCTTCAAGAGCTTTATCGATAATATCCGCAGTGAAAAGCACATGCTTTTTCCCGAAATCCACTTCAGCGCCATGATCGGAGAGCATCGAAAGAACGCCGTCATTATGAATCTCTACACCCAGATTGCACAGAATATCCCGCGCCTCTGAGATTATTCTTTCAACAAGTTCATTACTTAACAACTTTAATACAGGTCTCATCAATTGCTCCTTAACATTTACTCCTGTAAAATAATGCTGGAAACTGAAACCCCTTCGGGAAGCGATGATTTCTTCCGCTGGATATTATTTGTTCTTCTTGCGCTCCAGGACGAAATGATGCGAAAGATAACCGATCACAAAACCTATAAGAGCAACGGAGAAAATGAGGATTATCATGGACATGCTAACCTTCCAGAAGAGAAGATGCACATCCGCCACGTTGGAGTTCTGAACGACGATGATAACAAGCACTATCACCAGAATAAGAATCGCGGCCTGCTTAAGTTTCATGATAAACCATCCTTATTAAAATTGCTGGCATTCGGACTGTTCCTGATTACTCATATCTCTTTTCTGGCTATGACCCGGCTGATTGCGTGCTGATGAGGTACACCGCTGGACATGCAGTCAAATATCTCTTCTGACGTGAACTCTATTCGCCAATCCCGATAGTGAGTCAGCAGCTCTCCGGAGATCCAGCTGTGGGAAGTACTCTCCGCATCAGGGGCACCGGCAATAAATGGTTTCTTAACAAAGACGGACAGGGCATTGAT
>CBDVBK010000092.1:0-9296 GCA_965372215.1 uncultured bacterium
TCGCATTAAACTCAAGCGCCTCTATCCGAAACTTTAGGCTGTACTATGTACTAGTCGAGTTTGACAATCCGTTGAATTATATCCTCAGAGCCCTGTATGCAGACCCGTGCGATGTAAATCCCTACTGGGATATTCTGTTCATTCCATTGCAACGTTCTGACTTCCCCGGAAGTACTCAATTGAGGAGATGCAACCAGCCTTCCAGCAAGATCAAATATCTCTATGGTTACTTCTCCCATAGGCATACCTGAGATTACGAATGTCAGGTTCTCCACGAATGGGTTCGGGTATGCTGATAGTACAGCAGTGGAATACTCTTCGTGCTCAGGATCCTCTATCCCGACAGATCCTTGGATATGAATATCATCCACATACATACCTTCTCGTGTGCCGGTGTTATCACTGCCGAAGACGAAGCGTATTTGTCCGGGACCTGCAAGCGAATCGGGTATAATGAGTGCCCATTCCGACCAGTCGTGATACCCGGAAAAGACACCAGTACCCTCTACAAAAGGTCCGGTAGAAGATGGTTCGATCTGATATGGGTAGCCGTCTGTAGGTTCGAGGTCTATCCAGGTTCCGCACCGACCATACTGCAGCAGACCACCATCGAAAGCGGGAATTCCTGTTCCATTAATTAAGGGAATCTGGGCATCGATCCAGATCCAGAAAGAAACTTCACCTCCGATTGGGATATTCAACAACGGTGAAGTCAGCGCAGAGAAGAGATGGTTGTCATAGTCCCCTGAACCGGCATCGCCACATTTGAAGCTTTGTGTTCCATCAGAAGTATGATTTCTTGCGGAGGATATGTGCCAGTTATCCAGCCATCCGGATTCCACTGCATTCCATGACCATTGATCGATCCCTGATTCGACATCGCATTCGATTCCACAACCCACAGGAATATAGAATTCGACAATATTTGAATATCCTCCATCAGCAAAGACAGTGAGTTGCATTGCATAGGCCTGGTCTTCTGGCGTTGAGGCAGGTGCAATAAGGCCATAACCACCTGTCCCCCAGGATGTACTACCAACTGGGATATTCCCGAATTCATCGAAATTGTCACTAACGATAATCTCAGGTGCGAGGCTCTGAAGAATGGCGAAAACATTTGTCAGAGGAGCACTCTCCGAATTTAACAGCTGAAGATAGAGGGCAGTTTCCTCGCCAGATTCAAATGCCATATTACCATTTCCGAATGCTGTATCATCAGTGTACAGCCATGAAATCATCGTACTATCCGCTGGACCAGCGCCTGTTGAGACGGAAATCCAGTCCCAGTGAGCGCTGGGTTCCTCTCCCGTAAAAAGCCCGAACTGACCCGTATGAGGAGAGGGATCCGTTGCATTGAGCATCCAGCTTTCACCGGTTGACGGAACCTTAATTTGAAGTTGAAGTGAATTTTCTTCACAAGTGAGGGTCAACTCATACCAGACATCACTTGGAAATGGAGCAGAGAGACTGTTATAGATAGTTGATGGGTAACCGTTTGAGATTCTCCTGATCCTGGCTACATTATGATCAGGGGATACATATGCAGCAATGCCATTATCCCCTGGATCCAATCTGGATATTACTCCAAGTGCATGAACAGCAATTCCACTTACTGCTATCGAGCAGTCCTCATACTGAATATTGTCCGGAGGAACCAGGGCAGTAGTAGCATATAATGTACTCCCATGAACTTGTCCGGATGAGCAACTCCAATTTCCCGGTAGACAGCGCTGATCCCAGTCGCTTATATTTCCATCGGAAAAGTCATCGTAGAAGATAATAGTCGAATTATCTGGAGAAATTTGAAACGCAATTGCTAATAGGATTAATAGAGATATCATAATTGTGCTCCTTCCAACTAAATATTGATGTAAAGGGAGCATTAGTCAAGATACTATAATAGATAATTTATATTACAGTATTGATAGTATAAAGGATACATGAGGAGTGAAATGTCAGATGCAATAAAACCTGGAGACAAAGGGAGGGGAATCATCCAAGAGGTATTCGGGAAAATACCTCTTCCTGCTAAATGCGATTCATTTGATCCAACCTACAATAAGTACTGGGAAAATAGAATTGGTGATGATGTCTATACGAAGCCTGCTCGACGAAAGGCTGACGGTATCAAGGATTATATCAGTATCGGAGATTCTGTTCTTGATATCGGATGCGGAACTGGTGATTCCCTTGAATACCTCCTGGAAACCCGTGAGATAGAAGGAACAGGATTGGATATTTCAGATACCGCCCTAACATTTGTATCTTCAAAAGGATTCAACACTCTGAATATTGATCTGACTGATGTGTCTACTGAATTAGATTCAGTATACGATCATATTATCCTGTTCGAGGTTGCTGAGCATATCATCAATGCGGAGATGATAATGAAGAAGTTGAAGGGCAAATTCCGAAAGGGTTTGTATGTATCAACTCCAAATCTTGGATATATAGCGCACCGCTTTAGGTTGCTATTTGGAAGATTCCCACTTACTTACATCTCTGATCCAAGGGAGCATATTCGATATTGGACAGTTAAAGATTTTCTCGATTGGTCAGACTGGCTTGGATTCAAGAAACCTCAAGTTCTTGGAATCAGAGGAAAGATCAAGGCATTTGAACTTCCATCAAGATGGCCTTCGCTATGGGCAAGCGAGGTTGTATACAGATTCACACCCTGAGGTTATGCGTACAGTTTCATACAATCAACAAGAGAATAGACATTAGTAAGTAATTTCGCTATGCGTTACTCGGATGTAAGAGCAAGAATCGCTGATGCCAGATTTTCCCAGGAGTATTTATGCTTTTCCTCAGCGATTCCTCCAGCTAATCTGGATGCAAAATCTTCATCGAAGAATCGGATTACAGCATCTGCAAGTTTTACCGTATCTTCAGGGGGAACAAGAAATCCAGTCACACCATCGTGAACTACTTCAGGCAGTCCGCCAACATCTGTTGTTACCACTGGCAGATCATAATTGTAAGCTATCTGAATAATACCGCTCTGAGTTGCTGATAGATATGGAAGTACGAGAATATCTGATGCAATGAAATAGTCCTCTACTTTACTGTCAGGAACGAAACTGTTATCGAACGATATTATATCTTCGGCGCCTGAATTATTGATTCTGTCGTAGTAAGGCGTACTGTCTCCGTAAACATCTCCAACTATCAGCACTCTGATTTCATCACCATATCTGGCTTTCAGAATGGGACATGCGTCAATTAAGTAATCAACTCCCTTGTACGGTTTGATAAACCCGAAGAACAGCACCATCTTTATATCTGCTGGAAGTCCCAGGTTTTTTCTGGCTTCACTTTTACTTTTTCTTTCCACGCCGGGTTCACCGAAGTCATAAACTGGATGTGGAATCAACTTAATCCTATCCTTATTGACCCCCGGCAGAACAGAAAGAAGATCGCTCTTCACATTCTCTGACTGTGCAATGAATCCATAACCCTGATTTAACGCTACTTTCCCCAGTATACGGCTGAAAGGCTGTTTTTCATGGGGTATAACGTTATCAAGTATATAGATAGTCTTAATATCAGTGTATCGATTGAGCAGATAAGCAACTGCCGCGTAACCGAGCGCAAAAAAGGGCAGCCAGTATTTCATTATTACCGATTCAGGATTCTCATTTCTGATATCCCTGTAAGTCCTGTACCAGCTTAGGGGCGACCATGGTACAAATCGTGGACTGTTCTCCATCCTGATCCAGGGAGCAACTTCCCCAAGCTGATCCGATCCTGGAAACAAAAACCGTGGATACTGCTTCTTAAATGAAGACCAGTATAGTTCATTTCCTTCTTTCTTGAGTTCTCTTGCCAGCATCCCAAGATACGTAACAATACCTCCCCGGAAAGGTGGAGCTGGACCAAGAATGCAAATTTTCATTTCGAACTCAGCAAACGATTTATGGCTTTCAGCACAGTATCGGGCATAAGTGTTTCCATGCAAAAACTCTTATTCGTACATTTGGGTTGAAAGAAGCAGGTGCATTCCTGTTCAGGAGCCAGGATGACTCCCCTCCCGTATAGTTCGAATTCATGCGGATTGAAGATGTTGTTAAACAGGACAAGCTTCTTTTTCAGGCCGATCGCTATATGCATAGCCATTGTGACCGCAGTAACTACAACCTCACATCTATCCATAATGGAAATGAACTCATTCAGCGAAAAGTAACCTGGATAGTATGCAGTCGTTATCGATGAGATTCTGGTGTTCTTCTCATTTTCTTCTGGTCCACCAAGAAGCATGACCCTGGTCCCCTGATTAAGAAGAAGTCTGGTTAAATCAATCCAGTATTTCTCAGGCCATAATCTACTGGTCCATCTACTTCCGCATCCAGTGTTCAATCCTATAACAGGTCCTGTGCCGGGAATCTCCAGATCCACTTGAGTATCCGGCGGATACAGAACATACTCCTCTCCCTGAAACTTATAGCCACACATGGCCATCGTCTCTTCAATGTAAGATAGCGTATTCTTCCTGTTTGCATCATCGAATAAACCTGTGATGAATTTGTCCCGTGCGAAGCCTTCATCACATGGACTGCAAAAACCATCATCATCAAGAATGAAACCTAGCTTCCGCCCGGCGTTTATCTCTTTCGCCAGAGCACAGGCTTCTCTGTCTTTATCAAGATTTAGCAACAGATCAAAATACGTGTTTCTCAACCATAAAATTGATTCAGGTGAGAAGGATAAAGCATCATCTATGATTGGAGGGAGAAGATCAGTGTACTTACTGAGCCATGTAATACTGTGAGAAGGATAATCGTTTTTCAAAGGTTCTAAAATGGGTGTGGTTCTGATCACATCACCGGCAGCAGCCAGCTTGATTATCAGAATTCTACCATCTCTCTGCAGATACTCCGGGCACGAACTGCAGTGATATCCATGCAGTTTGTGCGGTTTGCACGGTATGTGTCCAAGGAAATGAATGCAATCAGTTTTTATCTTCATGCTGGAGGTCCCTTCTTAATTTCTCTTCGAAGTGAATTCGATGAGCTAGCTTAAGACAAACTGGAATCAGCTCTTTCGTTGTTAGCTGTAGTATATATATATTTGCTTATTGAATGTTACATACTTTGTTTTTGCATTGAACCAATCTTAACCAGGCAGAATGATCGTTGCTTGAAAACTCGATTCATATTCAAGAGATAGGGAGATAACTCTGAATATTCTGATAATCGGAGCAGGTGGCTTTATTGGCTCGGCAGTATTCACCCATCTATCGCAGAAGGATTTCTCGGTAGAAAAACATGTACGGTCTATTGACGGTGATCTGACCGAAGCTTCCATCCCGGCTACGGTGAATGTAATTGTTAACTGCGCTGGTCGACTGGGAATTCCAGGTATTGATTCGGATCAGTTAACACAATCCAATGTTATCCTGCCATTGATGCTGGCAGATATATGCAAAACCAGACAGATTCATTTAATACACCTCAGCACACCTGGTATTGCAGGTCTTCATTCAGATATCACCGAAGAGAGTCCAGCTGATCCATGGGGAGATTATGAGAAATCAAAATACCAGGGCGAAGAGGCTCTGCGTAAACACGATATCTCCAAATCAGGACAGCTGACAATATTAAGACCGGATTTTGTCTATGGTCCTGGAGACAAGCACAAACTGCCCTTCTTCAAGCAGGTCGGAAAAGGTTGGCTTCCACTTATCGGTTTGAAAGGTGGAAGAATCAGGCCAACCTTTGTTACAGATGTCTGTAAAGCAATTGAGAATTCAATGCCAGGAAAATGTCTGAATACGGGGCTCTTCAATATCGGCGGTCCTGAAGTAGTCACCATCAAAGACTTTGGTACTCTGATAGCACAGAGGATGGGACGAAAACTTATAGTAATCCCGTTACCTCGACTTCTCTACGCTTTAGCTCTGAGATCAGGACCGTTCAAACCCAGGTCTCTATCATACAGCAGACTGAGGCTTTTCAGTGAAGATCACTACGTATCCATCAGTAAAGCTGCTGAGGCTGGATTTGTATCATCGATCTCGCTTTTTGACGGCATACATAAAACAATGGAATGGTATAGATTCGAGAAACTTATATGACAGGAAGACAACGTCTTATCTGGCTCAGCAGAGGTGTATTGCTGGTGCTGATTGTACTGGCAGTAGTTCTAATCCTCAAGTACGGAAATGAATGGCTTTCTGAGATAACCCAGCTGAACTGGGAACCTGATCCTATGCTTGTGGCTCTTTCAGTTTTTCTTGTTTTAATTTCCTACTGGTTTACCCCTTTCGGCTGGATATGGATATCAAAAGAGCTTGGATCTACTTCAGACTCCAGTGAACTCCGAGGTATATGGTTCGCAAGCCAGCTTGGAAGATATATCCCCGGAAAGATCTGGCTTTTCGTTGGTCGAGCTGGGTATTTGAAATCAAATGGTGTCAGCACATTGAATGCTGCTCTAGCACCTTTATATGAGCTTATGCACACAGCTGCCGCAGTTGGCATTATAACCCTTTCCGCTACATTGCTGTTTCCTGAGTTTCTTAACTCGAACATTCTGAGAGTAGCAGGAGTGATAGCAGGCATATGCATGCTGGTTCTGCCGTTGCTTCATCCAGTACAAAAGAATGTTTATCGACTCAGGGAGAAAAGAGGTAGAAGCACTGTCGGCTCTGGAAGAACGGATAGAATAACATTTATTCCACCGTACCTTTCGATAAGAATAATCGGTCTTTTTTCTGCTATCTTAATTATTCGAGGACTTTCTTTATTCATATGGCTCGCGGCTCTCGGAATACCCAACAAAGGGATTTGGATCTGTATTGCTGCAACTCCACTATCCTGGCTGGCTGGGTATATTTTTTTCCTCGTACCGGGTGGTATTGGTGTAAGAGAAGCTGCAACAGTGGCAATGATAGCGGGTCCGGGTGAAACCGGTCCCATTCTTGCGGCTGTACTGGGTCAGCGATTGCTTCTTGCTGTAATAGAGGTAATCCTGGCCGGAATCAGCGCAAAATCAATTCCGCTTCTCCGAAGGGAAGTGAAAGGCTAATGAAACTCCCTACGTGGCAGAGGTGTATACTTCCGGGAGCGTTATTGATCCTGGTTATTCTTACCTATTGGCCCGTGTTCAGTTCAGCAAGACTTCCCGGAGGTGAGTTGAGCGATACTGTTAACCAGGGTTACTCATTCCTCACTTATACACAGGAAACGATACAGGACGGACGCCTGCCGCACTGGAATCCATATATTTTTTGTGGAATACCATTCTATTCCTCATTCTCATCACCTGTGTTCTATCCTGTGCGCGGTTTGCTCCTTCTTGCTGCTGGACCTGAGGGAGTTGCAAGATTCCTATTCCCGATCCATATGTTTATTGGAGGAATATTCGCATGGCTGTTTCTTGGTTCAATCGGAGTAAGTAAATGGGGTAGAATAGTAGGTGCCTTTGCATTTGCATGCACATCATGGTCAAATACCCTCTTCTATGCCGGTCATGCCAGCAAGATCATCTGCTGGAGCTTGCTTCCGCTTCTGCTCTATTCATGCGAAAAGTGGATGCAGACAAGCAAAGTAAGGTTCATTGCCATAGGAGGGTTCGCATTGGGGATGCAGGCTCTGGCAAGTCATCCTCAGATGATTCTTTACTCATCTGGAGCATCCCTGATCTGGCTTGGTTTCAGAACTGTTTCTTCCAGTGGATCGTGGAAAACAAATACATTGAAAGCTCTGATCGGCTTTTCGGTCATTGTGTTTCTTGCTGTGGCAATAGGAGCGGTGCAGCTTCTTCCGGGCTACAATTTCTCCAGATACTCCACAAGAGGAGATGACCTTTCTTTTGACCAGGCTGCCAGCTATTCCCTACCCCCTGAAGAAACTTTCACAATGCTCTTCCCGAAGCTGTTCGGTTACAGGCATGGATTTCCAGACAGTACGATTTCAGGAGTACCTCTTTACTACGGCAGACTGGGTCTTCGCTTAAGCAGTGAATTCATCGGAATATCGGTATTCCTCATGGCCCTTGCTGGATTCATGGGAACACAGCGAAAATACCGATGGCCTCTGTTGACGATTATGGCGGTTGGTCTTCTTGTATCCTGGGGAGGATATACACCACTATTCGAGATACTGTACAGAACCATCCCATTCTTCAGAAAACTTAGAGCACCTCACATGGCTGCTTTCCTGACCACTACGGCAATAGCGCTGGCGGCCGGACCCGGATTCGATGTAATCTTCGTCAGGAAGAAATTCAACAGCAAAAAATTCCTCCTCGGAATCGCAGCTTTCTCTGGAGCATGTATTCTGGTTTATCTCCTTTCAGATGTTCTGCTTCCAGGTCTTCAATCCGGATGGTGGAGCAGAATGGGTAACGCAAGCGCAACAGGATACTCCTTTTTGGTTCAAAGGCGTGTGGACATGGCCGCACCGGATTTCCTTAAGGCAGCTGGAGCTGCTTTTGTTATCTGCGGATTGATGTACTTCAGGAAACAACTTAAAGAAATGTATGCAATACCAGGTCTGATCATCACCGCTTTGCTGGTAATTGAACTGGTTCCTGTAGATAGAGATTTTCAGGTATACCTCCCGGAAACGAATGTAAGTGATCTTTTTAATGAAAACGCGGATTTATCCCGTGAGGTGGGTTCTGGAAGATTATTACCAGGTGGTAACGAATTTGTTCCTCTACATATTCGTTCTGTAACAGGTTATCACGCCGCCAAACCAGCTGTCGCAGAAGACCTGCAGTCTATTTTATCTTCAGGAGGAATCTTCTCCTTCCGCCAGACCGCATAT
Organism: uncultured bacterium; assembly: GCA_965372215.1. Classification (GTDB taxonomy): domain Bacteria; phylum Fermentibacterota; class Fermentibacteria; order Fermentibacterales; family JCC-6; genus Aegiribacteria. Next base: position 8,775 of record CBDVBK010000092.1, read on the forward strand.
ACGGTGCTGCAATCCGATGGGGGAAATATTACCTACGATCAGGTTCGGAATACTCTGCTGAATCAAGCTTCAATAGAGGATCCGGCATCCCTGGATACTCTCCGTTTACTGATTCCGGAAAATCCACAGTCAAGAACATGGTTTGCCGGCAGCTGGATACATTTAACAGAGGAACAGTGCTTGGCAGCCCTTGCGTCAGGGATAAATCTCCAGGACATTTCTATTCTGTATGAAGATCCTGGATTACCGGAACTGATTGATAGTCCGGACGCGGAGGCTTCAATTGTGGTTGATGAACCGGAAAGAGTTATCATCCACACTTCGAATGTTTCAGATGGTCTTCTGATTCTTGCTGATACCTGGTATCCAAGATGGAGGGTTAGTATCGATGGGGAAGCTGCATCTCTGCTTCAAGCTAATCATTGGCAAAGAGGTGTTTGCGTCCCTGCCGGATCACATGTAGTTGAATTCAGCTTCGATTCATCGGATTTCAATATAGGTCTTCTGATATCAATTGCGGGA
>CBDVBK010000093.1:0-9288 GCA_965372215.1 uncultured bacterium
CGGTAACATTCGCTGATGAGGCAACACGAAGAGAAATATGATTGACGCTAGACACTTCTAGCATATTTTGAACATGTTCCTCTTTCTGGCGTGCGTTCGCGTGTGGATGTTCTTGTTCTACCTTGTCGTAGAAGTATGTGCCAAGAGAATCGATGGAATTATCGGCCTGGACAGAATTGTTTGAGTTATTTTCACCGGCATCCGGTAAATCAGGGTGGTCATTGGCGAGCAGTGGTTGTTCTCGAGATTCATTTCCTGATCCCTGGCCCTCTCCGGATGCTCCGTTGGCATATTCATCATATACGCGATAGAATATATTCGTGAATTGTGACTCCCATAGCCTGCTGACGATATCCAGATGGATCGATGGGTTGTAGATTTCATTCTTTATGAGGTCTACAAATTTGTCCAACTCGCTTTGTTTCACCGATGAATCAAATATGATCTCACCTACACCGTCTTTGTAGAGCAGGAAGGCAATGCTTTGAGTTTTATTATTGTTGTCATAGACGACCTCGTCACGCCACTTTATCTGATATTGCTCGATGGTGAGCAGCAGTTCTTGTTCATCTTCGAAGAATGTTCGAAATGCCTGGGAAAATGCGTTGGCGAAGTTGGTCACATTGGGGTTGTTGCTCGTGTAGATCGTTTTGGCGTTGATAATTTTGGATAAGGACGAAAAGATCGCGCGCACCTTCTCGAGGTTGCGGAGATCTCTCTTGGCGGAATCCTGACCGCGGATCATCTTGGTATCTATATGGGTAGTCACGACACTACGCCGCTCGAGAATGTACCGTGAGGGATGACATATTGGGCTCCGGCATTGATGGATGACAGGGCGACGATCGCTGCGAAGGACATCATGATTAGATATATATTTTTCATAACGTGTCCTTTCTTCTGCTACATCGATTTAGCAGAGGGGGCTCTTGCTGCAATTCCCCTTACCACTCCTGCGTACCGACCGTCGGGGAGATCTCATAAGGATCCTTGTTTTTCGAGGCTCTCTCGAGATTCTCGATCCTTTTTCTCATCCATTGTGTATGTTCACTATGCCGGATAAAGATCCCTGCATCTTCAGCGAATACCTGAAGAGCCTTGAAATCCTCTTCATCATAATCTGCATCGGAAGACATGGTGCTGACATTCAACACACCGACCAATTCATCTCTTAGAATGACAGGGACTACCATTGCTGAAATCGAACTCAAATTTTTAACCACGAGCCCCGGATATTTTGCAAGGTCACAGGAACGGTTTAAGAGGACTGCTTTCTTTTCTTCAGCCACCCAACCCGCAATTCCGACTCCGAGCTTCAACCGGGCTCCTATCAGATTATCTTCCAGCTCGCCGCTTGCTGATCGAACCACCAGTTCCCCAGAATCTTTCTCGAGCAACATGAGGGAAGCCCGGTAGCACTTGAATGTTTCAGTGCATATATCTGTTATACTTTCAAAAACACCCTGGGGATCGACCTCGGAACACATCTTGCGGCTTACATCTAATAGGGCGTGGAGCCTTGAGGCATGACGAAGTATCCGGGCCTTTTTGTCTTCTTCCAGGCAAAGCAGCTTTCTTTGAATTGACGTTATATACTGCTGTTGTCTTGTCAGGTAGCTGATAAAAGCCAGAACTATCAGGGAGAGGCCGGCCAGCAGAACGACATCAGTCTTTTCCCACGGCCAGGGATTCGTCATGCGTTCGCTGAGCAGGGGCGGAATTGCCGTTGCGAGGCCTATCGTAGTGATAAACGCGACAGATGCGAGCAGGAACCAGTTTCTCCATAAGTGCCGTTCCGGGTTGTATTTTCCAGGGCTTCTTGAAGTCTCGTCCAATTGATAGCTTTGTCTTTTCTCATCTGATCCTACCGTATTCATTACCATCCCCTTTCATCTAATACTGAGCCGACTTTGAAACAAAATGCTTTTCTTTCATTGAAACTCATCCAAAACATTAATTAATCGCCGCACTATCGATTATCCGTACTGATCTGAGTTTTGGCACCACTTTTACTGTTACTTCTTCTTGCGCACCACTCGTCAACTCGATCTGGAACTTCGACCTTTCAAGGACATGATGATCGGGCAAGTTCTTCTCGTAGATCTTCATCTGCCATATACCGGGCCGAAGCATTTCAAAGGCGAATTTACCTTTTTCATCCGTATACTGACGCAGGATCTCCTTGCCATCCGATATTTCCACTAATACATGCTCCAATACCCCGGACGCCGTGAGATCACCCTCTGCCGGTTGAATTCGCCTTGATTCCAGGGAGCCGGCAAGAAAGATCGTATTATTCTGTCCATCAATAATATAATCTCGATATTCCTGTACGGTCAGCCTGTACAGCTCTACCGTTCCATAAATTATTGACGCGGTTGACACGCCGACATTCTGTTCGGATGTTCGACCTCCCTGAACTTCGATCAATATTGGCTGTGGGGTGGTGGTCACGCGATCAATTCCTATGGTATTTTGACTGAATCTTAATGTGTATTGCCCGGGGTTCAGGCTGGGAAAGATGAATTCTCCCGATTGATCCGTGATGGCGGACAGGCCGTTTGTCGAGACGATGACACCGCTCATCGGACATGCTTCTCCTGGCTTATCACTGTCAAATACCTGGCCTTTCAGTACTCCGATGCTTTTCTTTCTATATCCAGGCAAACTCAATGGGATTTCGTATGCCGCAAAGAATGACAGTTCCTCTTTGTAACCGTCATCGATTTTGAACCATCGGGCCTTCAAAGAGATTGAATGGTTATTCGGAAGAATAAAATCCAGTGTCGAAAACAGATGATCCTGCGACTTCAGGTTTTCGGAATCGTAGCTATATCTCTGATAACTGACGTTGAGATTGAGATAGTTCTTTAATCGCAGAGAGGCCGTCAGGCCCACGTTATTGGTCCATATAGGATTACCGGTGAAACTGCTATGGCCGATTCTCGTGAAAACAGAATATGATTGCCTCTTGGAAGGATTGAAGTGAGCATAGAGGCTGTATTTGTGCAGCGTTTTCTTATAATCGGCGCCAAGCCTGTTCTCAAAATATGCTCGTTCATAGTAAGCCTGAAAAGCGAGATTGCGAAAGCGGCGTCCTGCTCCCATTCTCCATATGTGCTGCATATAATCATATTTTGGGGGCGAGAGCTCGTCCTTCCTTTGCAATGCTTCATAGTCCAGAGATAGATTTGTACTCGAACCGACGGGATACGAAAGAACGCCTCTGTAAGAACATTCTCTTGTAGCAACGGGCCTGTCGACATCGAGATCCAGGTTATTATTGTAAATGCGGTAGGACAGATTGCCCCTCAGTTTGTCGTAAATCGGGAAGGCAACCGTACCATTGCTATATAGAACATCGCTGTAGTACCCGGAATATTCAGGCCCCGCGTACGTATTTTCAAGGGTGTACCAGAGTTTGTCAGAAAGATTCCCGTCTAGTGTAAATCGATGGGCATGATCGCGCGACTTCTCGCTCCCGCTGTTGAAGCTACGGCCGTACTCGAGGCCGAGCTTGAATTTCGGGTCCGGCACTATGTCAGCCTGCACAGAATATATACTGGCTTCGATGCCTTCTAGAGAAACACCCGCATCTCTTTTTTTGTTTAAGATATTACTTTTGATCCGGAACTTGTTTCCGTATCTGTAACTTGCATAACCGCCGAATTCTTTTTCCTCCGGCAGGTTCCATCTGGTGTGCAGATAAATCGTTCCAACATCAAAATGTTGAGTGCTGACACCGGCCCTTGTGCCTCGCCCATATATCAGGCGTTCGGTAAGCGGCGAAAGAGAATAGACGTTATCACCAACTTGCAGATTGAACGTATTATCGGAGTAATTGAGCCGAAGTACGTCTCTGGTTCCGTACACACTCTTATCATGAATATCCGGCCCCCTGAACAGAAAGTCGATCTTCTTTTCGTTACTTTCATCCAGGTAGCCGGAGCTGGAATACTCTACCTGGCAGCCCCCGTCGTCATTGTCTCCAACGGCGATTATTCTCATCTTTGTCGGGACTCTGTGACGTGTATCCACGACTGCCGGAAGCCCCGGTATGAGATCGATGAGTATTGAATTTCTTGCCGATACGACTTCATGATCGGGTGCGGTGGTTTCAGTGCTTATCATAAGTACATGATTTATTCTGGTTTTCAATTCTGCATCGGTAGTTACCCGGAGATTGACCGATTGGGAGGTGCCGGGTACCAGCAATACGCTGGGTCGATCGATGACTACAGGATACTCAGGAGATGTGCTTGCGACCAGTTTCATCTCCGTTGTGCTGTTTCCTCTGTTAGTCAATCGCATACGCACGTTGTACTCATCTCCGGCCAGTACCACCTCCGGCTTTTTTTCGATAAGCGTGTCAAACTTGACGACGGGAAGCACAACGACCGAAAATGTTTCTTGGGCCATCAGTACGATGTGCTTTCTGTCATACAGCGAATATGTCACTTCGTATTTCCCGGGAGGACAGCTCTTGGGTACAATGAAGGTCATTAATCTGACTTTCTGTTCATTGACGCCCAGCATGATCAACTGTTCTTCGCAATTGACAGTGCGCCATCCTTCGGGTGCTTCCGGCAACTTCAGTTTTTCATAAAGTTCGACGTCGCTCCCGGTTCCGTTTGAAACCACATAGCTTGCAATGACGATCTTTCCCGGTTCGACCTCAATCAACTTTTGTGATGTCAGTCTCACTTCGATGCCATGTCCCTGGCCTTCAACACGACCTGCAAGGACAGACAGGAATATGCACACCATAATTGTATGGGTATTGTTTCTCATTATTCTATTCTTACATTGCAGGTTGCCCCGAAAACGCGTTCATCCCCGTTATCAATAATGAACAAACCTGTATATAATCCCTCGGGGACATCGCTCAGATCCAGGTAATGCCTCACGGAACATGATGGATAGATCCGTTGCTTATCGCTCTCAAAACGGTTCAAGTATTTTCCGCTCTGGTCATAAAGCTCTATCCAGGTAGCCGGAGTGAGATAACATTCACCGACATTTTCAATATCGGTCTGAAGAAGGGTTTTCCCATCTCTGTCAATAATCGTATGGTTGATTATTCTTACATTGCTTTCGCCCGCTGAACCAACGTTGGTGATGATCTGAACCGCATATCGGATAACGGTTTTTACGCCGAGTGTCGCCTTACCGTTCTCCTCCTCGATTGTTGGCAATTCATAATTGCACTCCGGTTCGATCATAATGACGCTCCAGTATGTCCCGGTTAATTCAGGATCATTCAGCACATTGATCTCGAAGTAGAGTTTGGCCGTATCATTGGGCAGAATAGTGATCCGAGAGGGATTGAATGATATCCATGATGCATTTGATCGGGTCTCGCTGCCGGGGGTTCCGTATGTTGTCTGGCCATCGGCTTTGAATGTGTAGTCAGTCTGAAAGACTTTGATATGCAGCGTGTCATTGCCGCTATTTCTTAATTCTATGATTCCCTCGGCGTTGCCTCCGGGATTCAGATTCATTTCACGCGTCAGCGCTCCAAGCACCGAAACGCCGGCGTGGGTCAGGCTGGCAGCAACCATCAATGAAAGGAAAAAGGCGACGAACAGAATGAACTTTTTCATTGTCTTCTCCTCACCAGGCTTAGAACGTATAGTGCATTCCATTTCTATTACCCCCGAATTCCTAGTTGCTCGTGACCGTGAAGGTCACGGTTTTCGATCCCGTAGAGACAACGCCGGCACTCACCGATGCTGACAGCTCATAGGATATTGTCATACCGCTCTCGACCATATTCTCATCGAGTCCGGTGACCAGATTCTGAGCCGTGGGCGAAAGAGTCACTTGCCCCATACTCGTGGCACCTGTCGGCGCCCCGAGAGTAACGCTGAGCGAAGTGCCGGAAGGCATTGCGGTGTCAATCTCACCGGTAATTTTCATGTTGGGGTCGGTGATGTCTATCCCGTACGTAGTGCTTGCGTCCGTAACCGGGGCCAGGTCTGACCCAGCTATGGCTGTATTAATAATTAGGGCACCGGGACTTCCACTAACAAATATTTCGTTTGCTGACGCAAATCCCCACACTCCACCGAAAAGCAGCATCATTGTGTATCCGATGAGATATTTGCCCCAGTTGATATTTCTTTCAGGTGTATTTCGGCGCATTTTGGTTATATTTCGCAACATGACCATTCCATTTCAAAGTTCGTTATGGGGTGGCCAGAAGACCTGGCCACCCCAGTCTATTGCGGCTTTACGCACCAGTGACAGTTAACGTCACTGTCTTCGAAGCTGAGGCGATGATGCCAGCAGCTATGGTTGCAGAGAACTCATAGCTAATGGTCAGGCCGCTTTCTGCCAGTGTGCTGATCCCGGTAACGAGATTCTGGTCACTAGCGGTCAGAGTCACCTGCCCGGTGCTGGTACCGCCCGTAGGCGCCGTCAGAGTAACACCAAGAGTCGTATTAGCCGGCATAGCAGTGTCAATGCTGCCGGTAATTATCCTGGCGCTTGCGTTGGTTGTAATGGCATAAGATGTAGTAGCATCCGTGGCCGCCGTGGGCTGCGATCCCGCAGTTGCGGCACTTACTATCAGGGCAGCCGGATTCCCGCTGACGGAAATCTCATTGATGGCCTGCACCTCATAGGTGACCGTCTGTGTCGCGGTCTGTGCGAAGACGTTCCCGCAGAAAACCGCCACCATCCCGATCACTATTAGAGTAAAGAGCTTTTTCATGTTTTCACCTCCCTCGTGTTAAAACTAGAACATCTTGCGAATTAAGATTGGAACATTGATATTCTCTCGTAATATATCTTGTGTAACATCTGTGTTCTGTTTTTCACTCCTAACTTCTGGTAGATCTTCCATAGGTGGTTCTTGACAGTTTTCTCACTTATGCAGAGTATTTCGGAGATCTCCCTGTTGGTTTTTCCGCCGCATGCCTGAGCTATTACTTCTTTCTCCCGACTTGATATCGTCTTGCATTCATTGCTGTAATCGTCATCCGGCGACAGGGGCCCCGTTTCTATATCTCTTTCATTCGATTCGAAGGGGTTCGTGATCAGATCGTTAAATATCCTGTCCTGATAATTAACAAGAATATGTATGACGATATTCCCCAAAGCCTGCTGAATCATTCTAAGATCTCTTGCGTATTGTGTTTCCGAATCATATCCGGTTCCTATTGAACTCATCGAGTGGCCATTCTGTCGTTGTGCTGAATCCGGCTTTACGGATTCGCGCAGGATGTATTCAAGTGTAGACAGGATGCTATCAGCACCGGCATTCTTTGCGGTTCGATGTTTGTTCTTATGTGGCTTTATATTTTTCATAACATTTACCAAGCGATCCCCGTTTCTAGGTCGTACTAATGTCTGGTCATGGATTCGAATGACACACTGATGATTGAGCAGGAGTGATTGAACAAGAGGTTTCCCGGTTGCAAGACCAACGCATCGCATAATAGATGCCATAAGGATCAGAATCTCATGAATCGGGGTCCATGCTTTTGCAAGGAGTGAATAATATGATGTCATGGATAATTTACATGTCGTCCCAAACAGCGCATCATTAATGCAGGGTATATATACAATCTGGAGCAGGAACGTGCTCGCGTTTGTATATCACCAGATTATAATCATCAATCATTCACATGCTTATAGGGATAATGTCATTCTTGGGTGCTTGCATCCTGGGATGCATTAGTCCATGACAAGAATATCGCCATATATCATTGCGTCAATGATAGATATCAAGCCCGCCGTACCAGGATGGTTACAAGGTGTCAATTACATGATGTGTAATATATTCTTGTCATATCAACCGGACCTGTCCTAGAAAATCATAATTATAATATTGCCGAGATAATTACAATGTCATGAGAGGAAGGTTCACCGATTCATGTTGCTGGCTAAATGTATGCCATCATGTTCTGATAATTACCAATTCATATGATAATTCCACGTAGGGTAAAATAATTCAGCCGATGTCCAACTAACAATCCTGTCCTTTCCATTAATTCCATCCGGATAGAAATTAGCCGGTTAAATATCAAAGTAGCCGCTTAGAGCAACGAAAAGAACTTGGAAATTGGGTATTGAATTAGGAGAGGTGGGGAGTTATTGGCGAGCAACTACAAATGTAGGCAGAATAATCCCGCGATGGAAATTAGATTCCGATTCTCTCAGAATTAAGCAGCTTGACGATAATAGCGATAGTGCAATCCGCCTACCATCGGCTCAGATTGAATCCTTCCAGAATCCGCTGACTCAACTAGCCTTGGCTCGGGGCAATCCTTCTCCAAGCCAAGATGAGTGCGGCACTCGTGGTAGTAGCGAAAGTATTGTTTTAGAACACGCCGCAGATGTTTCTCATTGAAAATGATTGTATGATCCAGACATTCCCGCCTGATAGAACCGATCAACCTCTCGACGTAAGGATTTTGCCATGGTGAATGAGCTGCGATCAGCACTTGCTCTATGCCCATTGATTCAACCCGGTGGATGAACGCTCCACCGAATTTACCATCCCGATCACGAAGCAAGTACTTTGGGGCAGTATCCCAAGGGAAAGCTTCCACGATCTGCTGTCCTGTCCATGCGGCAGTTGGCGATTCGGTCACATTGAAATGAACGATTCGTCGCCGATTATTGCTCATAATAAGGAAAACGAAAAGTACTCGGAATGACGCTGTAGGAACGGTGAAGAAATCTACCGATACGATATCTCTGGCGTGGTTCTTCAGGAATGTGCGCCAACTCTGAGAGGGAGGCTTAAGATGGTGTACCATGTACTTTGAGACAGTAGCTTGGCTGACCTCGATGCCGAGCTTTCGCAACTCGCCATGAATCCTTGGCGCTCCCCAAAGTGGATTGGCTCGTGACATTTTTCGGATAAGATCACGGACTTCCTCAGGTACTCTCCTCCTTCCAGGCCATCTCGGCCGACTCTTCCACTTCCAATACAACCGGAATCCTCTTCTGTGCCAACGGATAACGGTCTCAGGTTGGACCAAAGCAAGCGGTTTTCGCCAATCGGGCCAAAGTCGTGAGAGGATGATCCAGAGCGTTCGATCCTGGTTTGTCAATCGAGGCCTTTTGGCATTTCGGCCAAGGACTTCGAGTTGATGACGGAGCGCGAGGTTTTCCAGAGCCAACGCACGATGCGACCTCAGCGCCGAGAAGATGGTGCGTAGAATGAGAATCAGCATTCGATCTATATAATAATGGAGGAGGGTAAGTGCAAGTATTACAAGGCGGACGGAATAAACAGAAGGGAGTGCGTCCAGCGAAGGCTGGCGTGTTCAGTGG
>CBDVBK010000094.1:0-9030 GCA_965372215.1 uncultured bacterium
AGCCTGTTCCTGACAAGAAGAAGAAAGCGGAAAAGCCTGTTCCTGACAAGAAGAAGAAAGCGGAAAAGCCTGTTCCTGACAAGAAGAAACCTGTTCCACTACCTGAGCAGGAAAAGGGAGGAAAGAACAGGATTTACTTGATCGTTGGAGCGGTTGTTCTATTAGCGATCATAGTGTTCGCAGTAATAAAACTTACGGGAGGACCTGCAACTGAACCAGATGTAATTGAATACATTCCACCTCAGCCTTTCACGGAAACAATTGTTGTACAGGGTGCAACAGATACGACAGATATTAATCTTACGCTTGATGGTGTACTTGTTCATGAAACCAGCCCAGGCATCTTTGTATTGAGCGATACTGTTTTCACTGAAAGAACCATAAAGATTTCCTCCGAGGGTTTTGAAACCATAATTCTTAATCCAAGATTTGAAGAAGCACAGGTAAACGTGGACACGCTGACACTTGATACACTCGGAACCTCACTTGTTCAGATTACAATGGGTTATACAATGCCGGAGGGAGAGGACGATCCTGGCCTTGATGCTCTGCTTTTCCTTATCGACGGAGAAGAAATAGAAGGTAACATTGACTCCATTCAGACAGGTACACACGTATTCGAAGCAATACTAGATGGATACAGAGTCATGCCGGAATCAATTCTTGTGGATAGGACAATTGATTTCGAGCATAATCTTAACATTCTTGCTGCCGAGCAATCACAGATTACTCTTCAGCTTTCAGCTGATACACCCGGGAATGCCAGTTTCTTCATTGATGGAAGTCGTGTTGCAACAGGACGGAGAATGACTGAAGTGCTTCCTTTTGGAGATTATTACCTTCAGGTTCAGATGGATGAAAGGGAAGAATGGGGTGCTTCGATCAATCTGGGGCAGGACGGTTACAACAGAACGATCACGCTTGCAGAGCTGATACTTCCAGGCCAACTGATGGTTGGACCGGAACCCTGGTCTGACGTTTATGTAGATGGTGTACATGTGGGAACTACACCATTCGGAGGTGTGGAACTTGAACCTGGCACATACACTGTCAGACTCTCAAATCCTGGTTTTGAGGATGATGTCCATACTGTGGAAATAGCAGCAGGAGAAACATCGGCGATACAGTTCAATGCTGTTGCAATTGCGGGAACGGTTGAAGATCCCACAGAGGTGGAATCTGTTGAGGATTTGCCAATATCATCTCCTTTCGCGATCCAGCAGACTGCTCCTGCGGTTCCGTCACAGGCACGCGCAAGAGGAGATCTGCATGGTTTCATCACTCTTGCGGTTGTCGTTGGAGCTGATGGGTCTGTACAGAATGTCACCGTTGTGAACGATCCTCTGGGACTTGGATGCGGTCAGGCAGCAGTTGATGCTGTTAGTAGCTGGGTCTTCAGCCCGGCAATGCAAGGTTCTCAGCCGGTTGAAGTTACTACTAACGTCCAGGTTCGATTCGATATCGAATAGCACAGTCTGCCATGTTTCAGTTGCACGGGATGTACGGTAACTGGACACCTGCTGTTGATGTTTATAAAGCACAGAATACATGGCTGGTGCATGTAGAACTCCTTGGACTATCATCGAACGATATAGAATTGATTGTATTTTCTAATGGTTTTATTATCAGAGGAACCAGAATAGCGCCGGAAAAGGGACTCATCGTAGAAAAGCTTGAGATTTTCACGGGATCATTCCACCGTGAGATTCGTCTTCCGGGAAAGGTTGATATACCTGAAGTTACTGCATCGATGAAAAATGGAATTCTCTGTATTAAACTTCCTGAATTGAATCAGACAAGTATCAGGGTTTCCATATATAGTCCCGGAGAGTTTTCAATAACAATAAAGGACAAAGGAGAGTAAATGGTTCGGGAAACCACTCTGGAACTTCCAGAAATATTACCGATTCTGCCAAACCCAAATGGAGTTGTGTATCCGTATACTATAATTCCCCGCACAATAACCAGTTCCGAAACAGTTGAGCTTGTTGATGATGCTGTCAGGGGAAATAAAATGATCGGTCTGGTTTGTGTTAAGAAAATCGGTGATCGGCAGATTGTACCTGCTGACCTGTACAGTACAGGTACAGTAACCGGTATTGACAGATTGTATCGATTTCCAGGGGATATAATCAGGTTACACCTGAGAGGGCTTGCCAGATTCAGAATTCTTGAATTCATTGATTCAAACGCTCCATATCTGTTAGCCAGAGTAAAAAAAATGGAAACGGTATATCCCGACAGCGAAATAGAACTCGATGCCTGGCAGAATACTATTGTGATGCAGTTGAAACAGATTTTCGAGCTAACAAGAAACATACCTGATGATTCACAGTTCATGGAGCTGTCTGACGATCCCGATAAACTCAGTTTCCTGGCAGCCAGCAGGATAGAAGCAAATATCGAAGATAAACAGAAGATTCTTGAGGCCAATAATATTCTTGAGCGCCTCTGGCAGCTATCCGGAATAATGGAGAAAGAAATCAGGATACTCAAACTTCGTAATAAAATTCAGGGACAGGTCAGGAACGAGATTGAGAAGGATCAGAAGGAATACATTCTAAAGGAGCAGCTTAAAGCTATCCAGAAAGAACTTGGGGGAGAAAGCGAAAATCTGGAAGCCGAAGAGCTAAAGGAAAGGGTTTCAAAGAAGAAACTTCCCGATCAGGTCAGAAAGGCTGCAGATGAAGAACTCGAAAGATTGACAAGAATGCATCCCGGTATTCCTGAAGTTGCTGTTATCCGGAATTATATCGAATGGATTCTCAGTCTGCCCTGGATGGAAAGCACAAAAGATAAGCTGAATATTGCCAGAGCGAGATCAGTTCTGGAGAAAGATCATTACGATCTTAAGGACGTGAAGGAGCGAGTGCTTGAGTTTCTGGCAGTTCGTAAACTGAATCCTGAAGGCAAGGCTCCCATTCTCTGTTTTGTGGGACCTCCCGGTGTTGGCAAGACCTCCATGGGAAAAAGTATCGCGAGATCACTCGGCCGCAAATTCGTTCGACTTTCACTGGGTGGAGTGCACGATGAAGCGGAGATCAGGGGACACAGAAGGACTTACATCGGAGCGATGCCCGGCAAGATAATCCAGGGTTTGAAGGAGGCAGGAAGCAATAATCCCGTTTTCATGCTCGACGAGGTTGACAAGATAGGCAGTGACTTCAGAGGAGATCCAACTTCTGCTCTACTGGAAGTACTTGATCCTGAACAGAACTATTCGTTCAGAGATAACTATATGAATGTTCCATTCGATCTAAGCTCCGTGCAGTTCATTACTACCGCAAATCGACTGGATACAATACCCTCACCGCTGAAGGACAGGATGGAGATCATCCGGATTCCCGGATATACGGCGGATGAAAAACTGGAGATAGCACGAAGGTATCTTGTACGCAGACAAATGACCAATGCCGGTCTTACGGGCAAGACTCTCAGATTCCGTAAGGAAGGAATCAAAAAAATAATCTTAAGCCACACGCGTGAGGCAGGCGTGAGAGAACTTGAACGAACCATTGGCAAGATTTGCAGAAAAACTGCAATGAGACTTGCCGAGGGTAATGATGACCTTGTTATAGTCAATCCATCACGGCTGCACGAGTTTCTTGGTCCAAAAAAATTCACCAGCGAAAGAATTGCGGATAAACCCTGTATTGGCGTTGCGGTTGGACTTGCCTGGACTCCCGCAGGAGGGGAGATTCTCCTCATCGAAACCATAATAATGGAAGGCGATGGAGATCTTAAGCTGACTGGGCAGTTAGGGCAGGTGATGAAGGAATCAGCTCATGCGGCCCTATCCTGGATAAGAACACATTCAATTAAGTACGGAATCGATCTTAATTTCAAGAAGATTGATATTCATTTGCATGTCCCGGCTGGTGCGACTCCAAAGGATGGGCCTTCGGCAGGAGTTGCCATAACGATATCAATGCTGTCAGCCCTGACTCGAAAACCTGTTGTTCCCGATATGGCTGTTACCGGTGAAATCAGTCTTCAGGGAAAAATAATGCCCGTCGGGGGTATCAAGGAAAAAATTCTGGGCGCGCTCGCCGCCGGGATAAGTAAAGTATTCATTCCCGATGAGAATAGTAGAAACCTGGATGAAATCCCCGAGAACATCCGCAGTAACATTAAGTTTGAACTGGTGAAAAATATTCAGGATGTTATACCCAGTTTAATTCCCGGACTGAAAGAGGTTGATAGATGATAAGGAGCATTACTGTCACATTCCTGCTTATTGCAGTACTGTCTCTGGTACCCGGATGTAAAGGTCCCTCAGATCGTATGATTACATCTGAAGGTCAAGCGGTTTGCGGTAAACTGGAAAGCATAAGTGGACGCAGTGTTATTTTCGAATCCTTAAATGTAACCGTTGATCGGGATGAGGCCAGAATCTTTCTCAGAAATAATGCGGGAACATATAGAGGCTCTGTATCTTACACTGACGGTGTTCTCTCGATTATCACAGATTCAGGAGAGAGAAGTTTCCCGGTTGGTGATGTGCATACCATTATATGGAGTGGAAGTAACAGCGAATCTTCAATCAGAATCGATGTTCCAGCAGTAGACGGATGGGTAAGAACCGGCATGCATGTAAGCGACGGTGATATTCTCTCTCTCACCGCGACGGGGAATGTTACTTTGGAGACGGGTAACTGTGGACCATCCGGAATTGAATTGTTTTCAACGGCCAATGCTCTTATGCCCGGAGCGACGAACGGTCAATTGATCCTGATGGTTTCCGAATCTGAGCCTGTCGCTGCTGGCGGCGCCTGGACAGGTACTTCTCCCGGTACCGGAGAACTGATGCTGGCTGTTAACATTCCTGATAGAGAATCAACATCAGGATGTGGTGGGATTTATTACGTGACAGTATTGAAAACTCCCGGTGTTGACTCCGGGAATTCAGTTATTTATCTCGCGAAAAGATAATATCATTAAAAAATGCTGATTTGACTTGAGCAAACTACGAACTTAGAATATTATGAAGTTATGAAATTCGTGTTGCTTGTTCTCAAGGATTTTGAGGGAGGTTAGGTTGAAATGAGAGGCTTAACTGTTACTTTGTCTATATTGATTGTATTATCTGTGTTCTCCTTTGCGATGGCGGACAGTATGCACCAAATCAACTATGGGGATACGCTCTGGGATCTTTCCATACGTTATTACAACACACCTTTTCACTGGGAAGATATCCTTCAAGCTAATGAATCACTTGAAGGAGTTGAGTTCCTTAGTCCAGGTTCTGAACTGATTATTCCGGATATTTACACTACTACTGTCAGCACTTCCGGAAGCAACACATCAGTCAGTATGTACACAACTTCCCTTGCCAGCAGCAGATCCCTACTCAGCAGGCTTGTGCTGGAGACTACCGGCATGGTAACTCATAATCCGCCCGCTCCGGTCTGTTACGTTGTTGGGGTCAACACCGATGATGTAGATGCATACGCTAGCGAATTCGCTATGCCGGGAGATATGATAGCTATAGATATCGGGCAGAACCAGGGAGTCGAGATAGAGCGCGTATACAAGATCTACAATATCGGGGAAGAGGTCAGGCATCCTGAAACAAGAGAAGAACTTGGTAAAGTTTTCAGGGTTGCCGGAGTCTGCAGAGTAGTCAGTACCTCTCCTACAGCAAGCGTTGCTCTTATTGAACATGCTTACCTTCCTGTAATTGTGGGAGATTTCCTTATTCCGTATACGTCAATAGCGCCTGTTGAAGTGTCATCCAATGGTGTTGTCAGTGGTATAGACGCATGGATTATCGCGTTCCAGGATCCTGATATTGAGAGAGCATATGCTTTCGATATCGTTTTCCTTGACAGGGGTTCGGAAGACGGTCTTCAATCAGGTGATATTTTCGATATGTACAAGTATGGACAGCTTTTTGACAGCCCGTCAGGAAGTACTGTAGTTACCCCGAATATTCCCGTCTCCAGGCTTATTATTCTATCCGCTACGCTTAACAATTCAGCCGCCATGATTTTCTCATCATCCTCTATTGATTTAATTGAAATTGGAGACAGAATAGAGCTGGCTCGAGAGCAGCAGTAATACGGAAAATTCATGAGATGGAAAGTAGTTGCAGGGGGTGATAAACCCTCGCGGGAAACGATTCGTGTCATTGCCGAACTGACCTCTCTTCTCCATGATGAAATTGTTATTTCGCTTGGTGATGGAAACTTGATCGCAGGTAACGATCTTACAGAGAGCGAAGCGCAGAAGCTGGCCGATAAACTGGGCAGAGACCCTGCAATGAAATGCAGAGTATTACCGGATATAGAACCCGCATCGACTTCATCACTTTCTTTCCGTGTGCTTCTTGTGGATTTCAGACCGGGTTTCAGAACAAGGCTTCGGCGAAGACTGCAGAAACTTACAGGCCTTTCAAATGAACAGATTGTCATCTGGCTGTCCAGGATGCCTTTTGCGCTCAGTTCCGGTGTTGATGGAGATACTGCGCGAGATATACGGAAAAGAATTGTAGAAGCCGGCGGCATTGTACGGATCGAACCGGAGTCCACCACCCGGGATAGGATATCGTCCCGGACTCGATCAACTGCCGTATTCCAACCGCTATCAGAACATCGCGATATGCTCATTTCATCTTCCACGGAAACACTTGAACAGGCGGAACAGCCTTCGCCTGAGAAGGAATCTCAGGCTCCTCCATTTGCTGTACTTCCAGCAGAATTTACCACTGGTCCTCCACCTCTCGATGAAATGGATACTGCCTTTGGTAGAGTTATGAGAAATCCTCCATTGAAATTTCTGCCAGGTCAGCCTTCACCGTCTTTGAAAAATGGATTTTTTAAATCTGTGCCTCCTGTTCTGAAAGACATCGGAGAAAGTGTTCCCTCAAGAATAATCTTTGATGCTCCAGCATCCCCGTTTGAAGCGAAACCTGATATAGTCGGCCGAAAAGATGTGTCAGATCCTTCAAATGGCAGTGTTCCATCTGTGGTAATTCCATTTCCTCCGGTCAGCAGCATCTCCGAGGATATGTTGCTTCCGCCGTTCATAAGTGATTATTCAATGGAGGATGTAGTTCATAGCGTCCATGAACCTCCACCTTTCATTGTCAGCATGAAGAATGATCTACATGGCACTCAGGTGCTTAAGAAACCGTTTATCGGGTCTAAGGCAGATACGGATTCTTCTTTTAAACTCTTTTTGTATTCACCTGCTCAGAGCGGTGAAAACGATGTCGCGAATGCACTGTTTGAAGTTCTTGGGTTTTCTATTGACAAGTCCCGGAGAATACTTGAACAGTCTCCATCATGTCTGGCAAGATACTGGAATGATCAGAAAGCCGTGGATATAGCCCATAGACTGGAAAAACGGGGAGTAACCATCTCCCTGATGCGGAGAGATTTAATAGATAAAAGCACACCTTCCGGTCAATCCCGTAGCGGATTTCGGGAGTGGCTGAACACAAATGGATGAATCCGTTGAGTCATACATTGAATACGCTGCACTGGAGAAAAAGCTTGCGTCCAGTACTGTATCCGCATACAGTAATGATCTGAAACAGGCTGACATCTGGCTCCAGATCAATGGAACTGATATTTCCGAAGCCATAACCGCTGATATAGCCGAGTATATGGCCTATCTTTCTTCAACAGGATCTTGTGCGCGGAGTATCAGACGCAAGCTGTCATCACTCAGGGGCTATTTTCGATTTCTACAGATTTCAGGATTAAGAGAGTATAACCCGGCGGAATTGCTTCATTCACCGAAACAGCCACTTCTTCTTCCCCATCCTCTGAGTCTTGAAACAGTTACGGCTCTTATTGAAGTCTGGTCGGGAGATTCTCCACTTTCAGTTCGCAATAGAGCACTGATGGAGCTTTCGTACGGAGCAGGTCTCCGGGAGAGTGAACTCACCGGAATCACAGTCGGCAGAATTCTGCTTGAAGAAGCACTTGTCAGGCCGATCGGCAAAGGCTCCAAAGAGAGAATAGTGCCGATAGGAGGGCCAGCTGTCAGATGGCTTTCTACGTATATTGATACTGCAAGGCCTGTCCTGGCACATGGTAGATCAACAGCAGTGTTATTTTTGACTTACAGAGGCAACCCCCTTTCCAGAATGACAGTATGGAATATTGTGAAGAAATCTGCTTCTTGCGCTGGTATTAAGCAGAAGGTGCATCCCCATTCACTGAGACATTCGTTTGCAACTCATTTGCTTCAGGGAGGCGCTGATCTGAGAGTGGTACAGGAGTTACTCGGACATTCGGATATCAAAACAACTGAAATTTACACAGGTGTGGATAGAACATATCTTCGTGGTGTGATTGATCGATGTCATCCCAGGGCAGGAGAGAAATGACTCTGTTTCCATCCATATTCGAAAAACCGTCAGATGTTTCAAAATTGCTTTACTATGCGGCAGTATGGAGCGGAAAAGGAGCCTCAGAAGTATGGATACAGGGTTACAGTACCCTGCAGACGCATGTGACTGAGATATCAAGAAGCCCGTCAGGCGGAAGAGTTGAGAATCTGTCAAAGATTTTGAATTTCATTTCAAGCAACAGAGAAACTTCAATGTCTCTTTCACCCGACATGGCATCAAGTCTGTTCAGCGCGTGCCTTTCTGAAGCTCCCGCACTTCTTGAACTCGGGTACCCCAGAGATGAACCCACTACATTCACAACGACATTTCCCGGTCCCGCCGTGAATTCAATCCGGACACGAAACCAGATTAGATCCGCGATCCATCATCTTGGAGGAGATATGGAACTCTTTAAAATCCTTCTCCGCTCGAGCGGATCCACAGATACCTGTCTTGATATCATGTTCGCGATATGGCCTCCCCAGCGTATACAGGAAGGTAAGTTCATGCTTCGCCTGGGATACCCCGGGCAGACAGTGCCGGCTGTTATGATTCTTGATGAAAGACTAGCGGGTTATATTCTTCTTTCCTGCTGGGATCTCGCGTTGCGACTGAGAGACATAGAGAATATTCAGACAACAGTACCGGATTTCAGATCATTCTCTATGGATGCGATCATAACAGGTTAG
>CBDVBK010000095.1:0-8679 GCA_965372215.1 uncultured bacterium
GGATGGAATTATGGACAAGATAATCGTAAGAGGAGCATGTGAGCACAACCTGAAAAACATTACGGTGGAATTTCCCCGTAATCGGTTCGTGGTCCTTACCGGAGTATCCGGCTCAGGGAAAAGCTCATTCGCTTTCGACACCCTCTATGCTGAAGGACAGCGACGCTACGTTGAGTCGCTTTCAGCTTATGCGAGACAGTTCCTGGGGCAGCTTGAAAAACCCCTTTACGAAAGCATCGAGGGTCTATCACCTGCGATATCAATTGAACAGAAAACCGTAAGCCATAACCCAAGGTCAACCGTAGGTACGGTAACTGAAATTTCCGACTATATGAGAGTCCTGTTCGCGCGGACGGGAATTCCTCACTGCCCTGAATGCGGCAGAGAGGTTACAAGTCAGTCAACTCAGCAGATGCTCGATAGAATTCTGCAGTTTCCTGCCGGAACCAGGCTCCTGATCACAGCTCCGCTCATTCGCAATAGAAAGGGCGTGCATGCTGATCTCTTCCCGGAATTAAGAAAAAAAGGCTACGTTCGCGTGATGATCAACGGAAAAATACACAGTCTTGATGAGACCCTGACTCTGAACTCCAGGAAGAAGAACGATGTGTACCTGATAGTTGACAGAATTGTCTGTGGTGAAGGCAAAGACACTGCGAGCAGACTCATGGACTCTGTGGAAACAGCTCTTAGTGAGGGAAACGGTATCATTTCGGTGATTAATGCCGATACGAATGAAGAGATGCTCATGAGCGAACACAGTGCCTGTGCCTGGTGCTGTATCAGCATGCCGGATCTTACTCCGCAGCTTTTCAGCTTCAATAACCCTGCGGGGATGTGTGAAGAATGTTCGGGTCTCGGATACGAGATGAAAGCTGACCCGCTCCTGGTTATCCCCAGGAAAGCTCTTTCCATCAAGGACGGGGCTGTAGCGCCCTGGGGAATTCCATCCGGCCAGGGAAATTATCTTGTCAAAGCTCTGTCCAGAGCCCTGGATTTTAATATTGGCGCTCCGTGGCAAAGCCTGTCCGAAGACATACAGGACGCTATTCTTTACGGCTGGGGAGACAGAAAGATCAGTATTTCATGGTCTTCAAGTAACAGCAGCGGAACCTGGGAAACAAAATGGGAAGGCGTGATACCAAGGCTGGAACGTCGCCACCATTCTACCAGCAGCCAGGCAGCGAGGAAGCACTACGAGAAATTCTTCAACAGGACACACTGTTCTGCCTGCAAAGGCACCAGATTAAGAAGAGAGGCCAGAGCTGTAACCGTCGGGAATAAAGCGATTCATGAACTGAATTCGATGACCGTCAAGGAGCTTCACAGTTTCTTTTTTAATCTTGAACTCGATGACTGGCGGTTAAAGGTGGCGGGCGAACTGCTGAAGGAGATCAGAGGCCGTCTTGAATTTCTGGTTAACGTCGGTCTTCATTACCTTACCCTTGACAGGGCAGCACCATCCCTCTCAGGGGGAGAAGCCCAGAGAATAAGGCTTGCCAGCCAGATCGGCAGCGGCCTTACAGGAGTTCTCTATGTCCTTGATGAACCTACTATCGGTCTTCACCAGAGAGACAATCTAAGGCTGCTGTCCACTCTCGATGAACTCAGGAATCTCGGTAACACGGTTCTGGTGGTTGAACATGACCTTGAAACGATACTTCACGCCGATCATATAATTGATTTCGGACCAGGTGCAGGTATTCACGGGGGCAATATTGTAGCAACCGGAACATCTTTGGATATAATCGCCTCACCCGATTCGCTTACCGGGGATTACCTGTCCGGCCGCAAATTCATCCACAGGACGGTACCCGTAGTATCCGACATGGTAAAGGACTTCATCATCCTGAGGAAAGCCAGTCTCCATAATCTGAAGGATGTTACTCTAGAGATTCCACTGGGAAGATTCGTCTGCGTAACCGGCGTATCCGGATCAGGAAAAAGCTCCCTTATAAGCCAGACGCTCTATCCCGCCCTTTCATTGACAACAGGGGGATCTTCAAAGGAGCGCCCCGGACCTTACGAATCTCTGGAAGGTGAGAATAAAATCGACAAGGTAGTTAACATTTCACAGGACCCCATCGGCAGAACTCCCAGATCGAATCCGGCCACTTACACCAAAGTTTTCGGTCACATCAGAGAGCTGTTCGCTAAAACCTCCCAGGCAAGGATCAGGGGATACAAACCCGGTCGATTCAGCTTCAACGTCAAGGGTGGAAGGTGCGAAGAGTGCAGGGGAGCCGGTGTAATAAAAATTGAAATGCACTTCCTTGCGGATGTTTTTATTGAATGCAAAGAGTGCAGAGGACATAGATTCAATAAAGAAACCCTCAAAATGACTTACAGAGGACTCAATATCTCAGAAGTTCTGGATATGACTGTCAGCGAAGCTCTGAACCATTTTGAAAGGGTTCCGCAGATCTACCGGATACTTAAAGTACTCGATGACGTTGGTCTCGGCTACTTACAGCTGGGTCAGCAGGCTACAACTCTGTCCGGGGGAGAGGCCCAGAGGATCAAACTGGCGAGAGAGCTTGCCCGGCCCGGATCATCCCATACCGTCTACATACTGGATGAACCGACTACAGGACTTCATTTCCATGATGTCAAGAAGCTTCTGGTGGTTCTGGGAAGGCTTGTAAATGCGGGGAATACTGTCATCGTAATCGAACACAATCTTGATGTTATCAAGAATGCCAGCTGGATTATCGATCTGGGACCGGACGGAGGAGATGCCGGAGGAAGTATAATCGCCACCGGCAAACCTGAAGATCTGGCTGCGAATAGTAATTCACATACCGGACATTTTCTGAAGACGATTCTGGAAGCTGAAGCGTGATCGGTCAGTTTTCTGATGAGTTCCTCTCAAGCAGTATTTCTGACAGTTCGGCAAAAGCCCTGAAAATATTTTTCACGCTTTGAGATACTCCAGTCACATTATCCCATGCAGAGATAAGCCTTCCCCCATGTTCAAATTCCCTTGAAAGAACATGATATTTTCCCAGGATATCCGGATGATACTTTACTTTTTCGATACTGCCCGATTGGATTTCCTCCAGAATTTTTCCTTCAAACCGGATTCCAACTTCAAACCTGCTTCCAGAGGCTGATTCCAGATACAGATGCTCGCTTCTGAATGCGTTCCGAAGCTTCCGGGCAATGAGTTCAATCGAAGGGTTATCAATCGTAAGCAGTTCAAGCGCAGCCTGATTCAGAGTATAGTCCCAGCCGGGATCACCTGTATTGAAAGTCATGAGTCTTTCCTCATGTGGATCACCGACATCATAATCCGCACTCCAGGCGGTTGTCTGGTTGCGGCCGTTGTCCCTGCTCCTTTGAAGAGCAGTATAAGCTCTGCTTACAATCATATCCGGATTATCTTCGGCGCAGTGTACTGTCGCTGAGCCAATACTCACAGTAACTGGAACCTGGTCGGGTCTGATATCTTTCCAGGCAATTTCTCTGCGAATGCGCTCTGCTATCATGAAAGAGTTCTCACTGCCTGTGTCGGGAAGTATTATCCCAAAAAGATCCTCCTTGACCCTGCCTATCATGTCATTGGGACGAAGAGTCTGCGATATCGTAGAAACAACGGTCTTAAGGATTCCATCACCCGCTCTGTAACCGAAAAGTTCGTTAATCTCTCTCAACCCGTCAACATCAGCGAACAGTACGGATAAAGGAGCGCTCTCTGAAACATTCTCAGCAAGCAGTTCCTTCAGTCTTCTAGTCCAGGAGAAACCTATTACCGAACCGGTCACTGTATCTACATATGCCATGGATTCTCTGTCTCTAAGGAGCAGAGCGGAACCTATCTGCCTGTATAAACCTGAAAGGAAAACCTCAGTGTTTCTTTCCACTGTATTGAAGGGCGTGTCAATCTCAAGTAGCAGGCAATTCCCCTGATGCGCCTGAACTGAGCGAAACCTTCTTTCAGCATAGAGGGGGATAACTGAACTCTCGGTTGGTACGACTAAATACCTTCTGCTGCCGAACGGAGTAATTCCGAAGTTGTCAATTCTCTGTATGTCTTCAGGATATTCAAGAATCGTTTTCTTCGCCTCCCAGTCCGGCAGTCTCCCTTTTCCAAACCCGTAACTCTCAATTATCCGAATTTCACCGTTATCTACTTTCAGAGCCATAATCCTGTCTACCTTTGCAAGCAATCCAAGTATCTCAAGGCTGCGGCTGATCTCCGATCGAGCGGATATTTTTTCGGACATGCTGGACATCTCTACGATGATCTCACTCAAATCAGATTCAATTTTCTCTGCAAGAATATCCCGAAGTTCCTTCAGTGATCCTTCCGAGCCATCGGCGAGTTTTCTCAGTATCATGTCCCGTTCGTTAATGTTCGACACACTCATGAAACGAACGCGTACATTCTTCGTGAGCTGTTCGGCTATATGATGGTCAAGTTCCGCCAGCAACAGATACAGCTTCGCTTCTTCGGCAAATTGCCGGGAAAGATTCAACCTGGTCCTGCATCGCAGAATGAGCCATACCAGCAGCAATCGGTCCATCTGTCTCGCAAGGATCTGCGCTGAACTGAAAAAATCCTCCTTATGTTCCCTCTTTGACGACAGGAGAGCACTTATACACAGTTTCCAGGAGAGCACAGGTTCCTGCTGAAAATGGTTTATTGAAAAATCAAGAGCTGCGGCAATGATCGCTGAAGACTTTTCAAACCCTTCGGCAAACGATTCCATAGCGAGAAACAGGGCATATATGACGGCATCGCCACCAGGTGATGACAGCAGGAAGTCCGATATGACATCAGCTTCCTTAATTGGTTCTTCATTACGTTCGAGCTTCTGAAGAAAATTCACCGTTCCGGGGAGAAGAAGGTCCGCTTTTCCCGGAATCTGCGTTTCCCCGGTCAGAAATCCCATAAATGCTGAACACCATTCCGTTACTGGTTCATCCAGCAGAGTTTTTTCAAACTGCAGAATTTCTTGTATTTCTCTTTTCGCCATCTGTGAACGGGATATCTGGAGAGTTCGGAAATACATATCAGTAAGATGATCAAGCGCGTACAGATGATTGGATACGCTGCTACTGGCTGCAGCGTTCTTCGATACTCTTTCCATGATGGAAATGAGATTTCTAATGGTGTATCCGGAACGTTCCTTCATCACTATAACGATTGTATTGAGTATTTCCGCAACCGCCATCTGATCGTTGAGTTTCTCAGCCAGATGAAGAGCCCGTTCAAGCATGGCTATTGCTTCTTTCTTCTTTCCGGAAACCAAGTATACTTTCGCCCTGCACCATTCCAGAGACTGTCTTGATGTCGGAGATATCTCAGAAGCACGCTTCAATGCGGCCTGTATAGCATTTTCCGATGCGGAATGCATTCGAAGTACCGCCAGAGAAACAGCTGCGGTGGCCAGAATCACAACAACAAGATCGTTATCCTCAAGTTCAGGCAGCCAGTTGATTACATTCTGGATTTCCGCTGCTGTTTTTCTCATTCCCTTGAAATCATGCGGAATATCCACAATGCTCTCAAGAATCTCGGGAAGCCATGTTCCAGCTTCCACGCTCATGCTCAGTTTCATTGCATCAT
Source organism: uncultured bacterium (assembly GCA_965372215.1). GTDB lineage: Bacteria > Fermentibacterota > Fermentibacteria > Fermentibacterales > JCC-6 > Aegiribacteria. The sequence continues at coordinate 5,573 of CBDVBK010000095.1, forward strand.
TCAGATATTGCTCAGCAAGTGGAAAATTGTTATCCATCAGTTCAAGTTCACCGAGTCGTGTCAGTACTTTCGCTCTGTCAGATGCATATTCAAGTGAAGGCAATAGGTATTCTAAAAAATCTCTCCCTGTTGAATGCTCGATATCTCTGAGCTTTCCCGGTTTATAAATGTCGAGAACTTTTCTTATTTCGGGAATAGACAGAGTATTTACCGGCAGACTTATGAGTTCGCTGATATAGTGCGCAACAAGCTTTAATTCACCATTGTTCTTTGCCTGATGCAAGTCTGAGAGAAGAAGATCCGCTCTTTCCCGAGGTGCAAGGTCATCCAGTGATATTTCAGTCAATTTAACTACATCCCGTCAATAAAGCATAGTTATGACACAATTGCACAGTTCTTCTTTCAGGTCAACACCTGAGATCCTCTATACGCCGTTCACACTTGTTCATGCGCTCCACCTGGGTTATCTTTCTGCCTCTCTGGAATATATACCGATGATGATACTTACTCTTGAGAAAGGACATTCAAGTGACGTTACCTGAACGTTACAATGCCAAAGAAGCTGAACCCAGGTGGCAGAACTTCTGGAACAGCCGGGGAATATTCAAATATGACAGAAATTCGAATAAACCTGTTTACTCAATTGATACTCCTCCACCCACTGTATCAGGAATGACTCACATGGGTCATATTTTCAGCTACGTCCAGGCTGAGGCTATGGCAAGGTATCATCGAATGAAAGGCCGGGAAGTCTTCTATCCCTTCTGTTTTGATGACAACGGTCTCCCAAGTGAGAGATTCACTGAACAGCAGAAAAAAGTGCGGGCTCAGGATATGACGAGAAGTGAGTTCGTGGAATTATGTCTTGAAGTAACCAAAGGTGCCGAGGACATGTTCAGGGATCTCTGGACAAGATTCGGATTCTCCTGTGACTGGGATCTTCTATATACGACCATAGACCCCTGGGTTCAGAGAATAAGCCAGCGGTCTTTTCTTGATCTTCATAAAAAGGGGCTTGTCTACAGAAAAGAATCTCCGACACTATGGTGCCCTGAATGCCAGACAGCGGTTGCTCAGGCCGAAACGGAAGACAGTGAGTCTGCTTCTGTCTTTCATGATCTTGAGTTTCCCCTTGCGGATGGCTCCGGCAATATCCCCATAGCCACCACAAGACCGGAACTGCTCCCGGCATGTGTCGCCATCTTCATCAATCCTTCCGATGAGCGATGGAATCATCTTCTTGGCAAAAGGGTAATCGTTCCCATCTTCAACCATAACGTTGAAGTCCTTAGTGATTTCAACGTCGACAGGGATAAGGGCAGTGGAATCGTTATGTGCTGCACGTTCGGTGACACAACTGATATCGAGTGGTGGCAGAAATATGATCTCGATCTCAGAATCGTGCTTGACAACAGGGGGCACATGAATGAAGCAGCAGGCTTCCTGGAGGGCATGTACTGGAAGAAAGCCCGAAAAGTCCTTGTACAGAAACTTGATGATGAAGGGTTCAGAAAAGGCGGAAAAGATATTCATCACGCAATCAATGTACATGAAAGATGCGGAACTCCGCTTGAATACCTGATAAGTATGCAGTGGTTTGTAAGTATTCTTGATAAGAAGGATGAACTCATTAAGCGCGGTAATGAAGTAAACTGGTATCCCCCTTATTTCAAGGTTCGCTATGAGCACTGGGTGAAAAACCTCAAATGGGACTGGTGCATAAGCCGTCAGCGTTTCTTTGGAGTTCCATTCCCCGTGTGGTTCTGTGAGACTTGCGGTGAGCCCTTCTTCGCGAAAGAGGAAAACCTTCCTGTTGATCCTCTTCAGGACGAGCCGGAAGAGCCATGCCCTTCGTGCGGAGGTTCAGTCTTCAGGCCCGAATCAGATGTCATGGATACCTGGGCAACGAGTTCTCTCACTCCTCAGATCAACGCGAAATGGGGGGAAGAGGATGAAATAGAAGGATTACTTCCTATGAGCCTCAGGCCTCAGGCACACGATATCATCAGGACATGGGCATTCTATACCATCGCAAAAGCACACCTGCATTCAGATATCATTCCCTGGAAAGATGTAATGATAAGCGGTCACGCTCTGAATCCCTCACGTGAGAAAATGTCTAAAAGTAAGGGAAATATCGCGGGTGATCCGCTTGTCGCTCTTGATCGCTACTCTGCTGACGAGCTTCGGTACTGGTCATGCAGTTCGAAACTGGGCAACGATGTCCTATTCAGCGAAGATGTTCTTGGAGATGGCAGGCGCCTTGTCACAAAACTCTGGAATGCCACAAAATTCGCTGCTTCCAGACTTGAGAATTTCGACAGTGAAAAGAAGCCCGATCTGAAACCCTTTGACAGATGGATTCTCTCCAGATTCACCAGAACCGCGAAAGATGCTACTTCCGGTATGGACAAGTATGAGTATTCCGTCTGCATTCGCGATGGGGAACTTTTCTTCTGGAAAGCCCTATGTGACAATTATCTTGAAATAGTGAAAACCCGTCTCTACTCAGACGATAATCCAGATGGCAGGCATTCCGCTCAGTACGCCCTCTACCATGTTCTGTACGGCTCAATGAGACTTTTCGCTCCCGTCCTTGTACATATCACTGAAGAACTGTATCAGGCTGTTTTCAGGGAGAACGAAGGACATGAAAGCATCCATCTGGCTCCCTGGCCGGAACCTGACTACATGGATGAAAAGGCTCTGAAATACGGTGACATGACGCTACAGATCATTGAAGAAGCCAGAAGATTCAAGAGTGAGACAAATCTAAGCATGGCAGCGCCACTAAGTTCAATTGAGATCAGCGCTCCGCCTGAAGATCTGATTGAACTGAAAACCTTCGAAGATGATCTTCTGAATGTTACAAGAGCGGTATCAATCAACTGGAGCGAAGGTGAGAGCCTATCTACCAGAGTTGAGAATTCCGACTAGCTGAAATACAACCCCAAATCAGGGACATCCAGGCCTAACCCAATATCAGGGACATGCAGGCCTAACCCCAAATCAGGGACATGCAGGCTCTGCTGCGTGTCCCTGCACAGAGTAAACTAAAACGCAACCTTGTACAGGGTAAACAGCCCCAGCACAATTGTTGCTATACC
>CBDVBK010000096.1:0-8613 GCA_965372215.1 uncultured bacterium
TATGCGGGTTAGAAATATGCTTTCCGGCAGTCTTCTTGCAGCAATATTCCTTTTTACTTTCTATCTGCTTCTTGTACCTGAACATGCATTCATGGACCTTAATCTCAGAGTTGGCCAGGTTCTTGAACACGATCTTGTGGCCACTGTGGATTTCGATCTGCCATATAACGAGGAGGACTTGCTGGAAATCCAGATGGCAACAAGATCTTCGGTTCCTATCCATCTTGAATACGATTACATTGTATGGAATACGCTGAGGGAAGAACTTCATTCTGTTCTTCTGGAATCAACGAATGATCTCTTATTTACCAATGGAATGCTCTACGAACTCTTCTCAATGTACGAAGTCGGAGTATTTGATTTGCTGGATGTCCGGGAAAACTACGATGGAGAACTGGCAGTTCTTCTGAGCGAATCCGGAACAACCGACTGCCAGCTCTTCGATCTATATGAAATGAAGGATATCAGGGATATTCTGGCTCTTAACCTCAGGCGCTGGAATCTTGCCGATGAAACCCTTCGAGAAATTACAACTCTTCTTAAACCGAATCTGTTGCTTGAAGATTCGTCCAGAATCGCCAGCGCTGATGCTGCTGTTGCGGGTATGAACAATATAGATACAACCATAACAGCCGGCAGCATCCTGCTTGAAGCAGAGAAACCCGTGACAGCAAGAACTATTGAATATGTGCGTCAACTTGAGTGTGTATCTGTCGAGTACCATGGGTTCACACATCTGGCTGGATTGATGCTTCTTGTTTCGATTATTCTGGCTATAGCAATGTTCTATGTTCATGACATTATGCCGGATACATGGAATGCGGCAAATCGTTTCCTCCTTCTGGGAGTAATCTGGATTATTTCTCTTGGGGCGACAGGCATTCTCTGGCTGGCGATGAATGAAACTACAGGATATCCGTACGCAACACTTATCACATTCGGAGCAGCCATGACGAGTATATTCTTTCACAGACGTCATGCTGTTTTCTTCACATTCATGTTCTCTCTGGTTCTGGGAATGGTGCATCCTCACCCATTTTCAATTGTACTGATTTCCTCGGTATCAGGGCTTCTTGCAGCAATGACAGCATGGGATGTCCGCAGGAGAAGCAGCATTCCCGCGGCTATTGGTTTTTCAATAATCGGCGGGATCGGAATATATCTTCTTCTATATATGTTGAACGCCGCACCTGAAACGAATTCTCTTCCTGAATCCATTCTTGGATTACTAATTGCTCCGGTAATTGGAATTGGAGCTGCCAGTGCACTTCTCTTTCTATTTGAAAAGGTATTTGGAGTATATACTGTGCTTGCAATAGATGAAGCTAACAGAACAGATCATCCCCTTCTTAAGGAAATGAGGGATCTGGCTCCCGGTACATGGAGTCATTCTCAAATAGTCTCTGAGCTTGCAAGTCGGGCTGCAGGTGCCATTGATGCCTGGGAATCCCTTGCATCTGCTGGAGGTTATTTCCATGACATTGGCAAAATAAGTACTCCGGAGTATTTCATTGAGAATCAGAGAAACATGACCAATCCTCACGACAGCATGAATCCGTGGGAAAGCGCCAGGAAGATAATCGATCACGTCAGAATCGGGGTTGCACTGGCTGAGAAAGCCAAGCTACCCCGGGCTGTAATAAATATCATCCAGCAGCATCATGACTCAAGCCTGGCAAAGTATTTCTATAATAAGGCAATTGCGGAGGCCATAGATCCGGATTCCGTTTTGGAGAGTGAGTTTCGTTATCCCGGACCCCGCCCCTCGACTATTGAAGCTGCTCTTGTTCTGCTTGCTGATCAGGTAGCATCCGCAACCAAGAATCTTGCTGTTCCGGAAAATCTGTCGGATATTATAACCAGCGTGATCGATGAGAAAGATCTTGACGGACAACTGGATGACTGCCACCTTACAAGAAGAAATCTTAAGACAATTGCGAGTGTGTTCACTTCCGTCCTCGAAAGCAAATTCTATAAGAGAGTCAAAGACTATCCTTCGGGAGACCTGAGTGACGGAAATTAACATTATTCTGACAAATCCTCCCTTCAGGCAGGACAGGATCGAAACTATGATCGATGGATTTCTGGAAGGGAATGTGGAAATTGTTATATCAGATCCGGGATATATGAAAGTGCTGAACAGGAAATACCGACATCTGGACAAATCCACCGATGTGCTGTCCTTTGATCTGGCAACCTCCGACGAAGACCGACCGGATGGCATCGTATATGTGGACGGCAGAATCTTCCCACCTTATGAAGCTCTTCTGGAACGGATATTTCATGGATATCTTCATCTCTTAGGTTACTCCCATCAAGAGCCAGAGCAAGCGAAGATCATGAATGAAAGAGTTGCTAACCTGGTTTCCAGGGCTGTAGAAAGGCTGGATCTGAAATGACAGTTTCAATAGCTATTCTATCTGCGGGCTTTATTGCTCTGTTCATTTCCTCTGGGATAAGAACCTGTCTTCCTGAACTCATCCTTAAACAGGGAAGAGATCCATCAGAGCGAAGACAGGTGGCTGTAAACCACCTGGGTACTATCTGGCTGATAAGATTCACCGGTATTATTTCCACAGGAGCGGGAGCGGTTCTAATGTCAATTCAAACAGCTTCAGTATTCCCTGTACCTGTCTGGGTTTCGGCTTCATCTTTCGCAATTGCTGTTTTCCTTTTCGGGGAGATCCTGCCAGCTCTTATAGCAAAAGCGAATCCGGACAGATTTCTGCTCATTTTCAGATTACCGTACCTTCTTATAGCATTTCTGTTTCGCCTTCCTGCTCTTCTTATCCTTGGAAAGCCAGCTCAGGATAATCCCGATTATGAGGATTGGCTGATTACACCACCTGATGTAATCTGGCTTGAAAGACGCCGGGAAAAAGGTGAGCCTGGAGAGTATGAAAAGGAACAGGAACTGATGGACAGCATTATCGATTTCTCGGATAAAATTGTCAGAGAAGTCATGATTCCCAGGATTGACATGCTCTGCGTTGAGATACAGGCTGATCTTGATACTATTATTGATGAAGTCAGAAAAGCCGGGCATTCCAGAATTCCGATTTATCATGAAAAGATAGACGATATTGTGGGAGTCCTGTATGTAAAAGATCTGCTTGCTCTTCTGTCAAGGGGAAAACAGAAATTTGACTTAAAGACCCTCCTGAGGAAAGCGTATTTCGTACCGGAGTATAAACGTATCGATGAACTCTTTCGGGAATTTCAGGCAAACAGAATTCATATGGCGATTGTTGTTGATGAGTATGGCGGTACAGCAGGTATCGTAACAATTGAAGACATTATGGAAGAAGTCTTTGGAGAAATACTGGACGAATATGACGAAGAAACCCTGCTCATCAAGCCTCTGGGAGATGATTCATATCTGCTTGATGCCCGGCTTCCCATCGATGATCTGAATGAGCTCCTTGACACTTCCTTTGAGGATGATACCTATGAAAGCCTTGGTGGTATGGTTTATCAGGTTATGGGAAAGATTCCCCGTCAGGGAGAAACCGTAATACATTCTTCTTTCAAATTTACTGTTGAGAAGGTAAGAGCTCAGCGAATCCTCCTCGTCCGAATTGATCCCTCAGCCATTTCTTCCCCTCCAAACGGAGCGTGAAATAATTCGAATAACAACCAATGCATTTGTTCTCCGCAGAGTACGCTGGAGTGAATCTTCTCTCATTCTAACTCTCTACTCACTTGATTTTGGCAGGATATCGGCAATTGCTAAAGGCGCTCTCAGATCAAAAAGCGCTTTTTTTGGAAGTATGGAACTGTTCTCTCTGGTGGAACTTTCCCTTTCCCGCAAGTCAGGCAGGGAGCTTGACACCGTGACTGATATATCAGTTATAAACCATTTTGAACCAATTCGCAGGGATCCTGATGCTTTTGTACACTCCTGTCTGTTTGCTGAATGGCTGCTTGTTTCAATCTCAGGAAGTGAGCCTTCTCATCCCATGTTTCATCTTATTGGTAGTGTTCTGGAGAATTTCGCAGCAGGCACTCCTTTCTGGCCTGTATTATGTTCCGGAATCGAGAAAGCGTTGAGGCTCTCCGGTTTTGCAATGGAAATTGACCGCTGTACAAAATGTGGAAAAAATCCAATTGATTCCTGTATGTGGGATGCCGCTTCAGGTGGTGTCGTGTGTGATGATTGCGACGATCAGGCAAAGCCTGTTCCCAGAGGATTCATCGAGTTCATCAGGAAATCCAGGAGCGGGAATCTGGAAAAAGTCCGAAAGCTTCAACTCTGGCCTGGCGGATACAGACAGTGTCTTGAACTCATGAGAGATTTTGCCGAGATGCATCTCGAAACAAAACTTAAACTGAAATCATTATCGGTACTGGAGGATCTTGAGAATGACCATTGACGGAACAGAACTTATGAAAAAGCTTATTTCTCTTTCCAAGAGACTTGGATATGTATTCCAATCCGGGGAAATCTACGGTGGACTTCAATCCTCCTGGGATTACGGTCCTCTCGGTGTTGAATTGAAAAAGAACATTGAGACAAGCTGGTGGGATTACACGGTCAAGACAAGGCCTGATGTAGTCGGAATGGACTCAGCTATTATCACTCATCCTGATGTATGGATGGCTTCAGGACATCTGAAGAATTTTCATGATCCCATGGTTGACTGCAAAGAATGTAAAGGCAGATTCAGGCTGGACCATGTTGAGGGAGACAGATGCCCCGAGTGCGGAGGGGAACTCACTGAACCAAGAAACTTCGGATTGATGTTCAAGACAAAGATGGGTGCCCTCGAAGATGAATCCGCAACTGTCTATCTCCGTCCTGAAACATGCCAGTCTATTTTCGTTAATTTCAGGAACATCATTACCGCAACAAGGCAGAAGCTTCCGTTTGGAATTGCACAGATTGGCAAAGCTTTCAGAAACGAAATTACCGCAAGAAATTTCGTTTTCCGCTCCCGAGAGTTTGAGCAGATGGAGATGGAGTATTTCTGCCTGCCTGAAGAAGCGGATAATTGGTTCAAGTACTGGCTTGATCAAAGGATGAAGTGGTATCTTGAGCTTGGAATAAAAGAAGATCATCTAAGACTTCGAACACATGAAGACAGCGAACTTGCTCATTACGCGAGTTTCTGCGTTGATATAGAGTACTCATTCCCTTTCGCGCCTGACGGCTGGGGTGAACTCGAAGGAATCGCCAACAGGACTGATTTTGATCTGAAATCCCACATACGGGAAAGCGGACAGGATCTCTCTTTCCAGGATCTGCTGACAAATCAGAAGATCGTTCCATATGTTGTCGAAACCAGTGGTGGTATTGGCAGAACATTGCTTGCCGTACTGATTGACGCTTATCGTGAAGAGGAAGTAGAAGGAAGGACAAGAGTTGTTCTGGGACTGCACAGGAACCTCGCTCCAATAAAAGCTGCAATTCTCCCTCTTTCTAAAAAACTCAGCGAACAGGCATATGAGGTTTTTGAGCTTATCAGACCGTATTTCCCTGTTCAGTTCGATGTCACCGGATCCATCGGAAAAAGATACAGAAGAATGGATGAAGCGGGTACGCCATTCTGCATAACTTTCGACTTTGATTCACTCGAGGATAAGCAGATCACCATCCGTGAACGGGACTCTCTTGATCAGGTCAGGATTCCCATTGATACACTCGTTGAAAAACTGACGGATATAATGCTCAATGGCTGGTCATAAGACGGAGACTTCCTGTGGCATGCAGCCTTACGCACGAATGCGCTGACGGATCCATGAAACCTTTCTCAATAGTCATTCCCACCTGGAAGAACATCGAGTATCTGGATCTTACTTATCGCGGTCTACTAAGAAACAGCGCTGTAGAACACGAGATTATTGTCTTCTTCAACGAATACGATAAAGCCTGTGAGGACTGGGCCAGGAACAAGAACATCCTTTTTGACTGGTCTGAGCAAAATACAGGAGTCTGCGAAGCTGTTAATCGTGGAGCAAGAATGGCTACGTTCGATCATTTGTGCTATATGAATGATGATATGTATCCACTGCCCGGCTGGGATACCGCGCTTGCCGCATACATTGGTCATGCTGACAAGCTATGGCTTTCCGGTACAGCAATCGAATCAGGAAACTCTACTCCCTGTTACATAGGCAATCAGGATTACGGAAGCAGTCCGGCCAGTTTCGACGAGGAAAGGCTGCTGCGTGAATACAGATCCCTTATCAGGCCTTATAACACCGTTAGCACCTGGACTCCTGTTCTCCTTTCAAAGAACGACTGGGATGCAATTGGCGGTTTCGACGAGAACTACTTCCCAGGTTTCGGAAGTGATCCGGATCTTGCCATGAAAATGTACAGGCATGGGTGCCGCCATTTCATAGGGGTTGGATCAAGCCTTGTTTACCATTTCGCGAAACAGACTACTGTTCGATTCGCGGACAACACCACGATGAATCCCGGTAAGTACTTCCGCCAGAAATGGGGAATATCCTGGAAGAAATTCTTCAGGAAAGTCATCCACAGAGACAGGAAATTAACTCCCTGATTATTCCCGACGTTATTGTATGCGATGATCTCACGAGAGCTCGTGGAGAAAATGCGCTCATGGAAGCACCGCTTCCACTCATACATTTATTGAAAGTACCACAGACAGATAGAGTTGACATATATACAATGTGCGGCTATTATGCAATTACAATGCGAATCAGCCGAAAGGAAAGTTATGTACTTGAACAGAACGCTTGAAAATTTCTGGATGAAAATATCCGGGAAGTATCCTGTTCTGTTGCTGACAGGACCGCGGCAGTCTGGTAAAACAACACTTCTAAAGCATTTGAAAAGTGAAGACAGAGCTTATGTAACTCTGGACAGCATTGCTGAAAGAGAGCTGGCAAGACGGGATCCGGCGCTTTTTCTGCAGAGGTTCGAATCTCCGGTGATTATCGATGAAATTCAGTATGCGCCTGATCTGCTGAGTGAGATAAAGGTTATTGTGGACAGGAACAGATCGGAAAAGGAAATTTCCTTCTGGCTGACTGGCTCTCAGAAATTTCACCTGATGAAAGGGGTATCGGAATCTCTGGCTGGAAGAGTCGGGATTGTTAACATTCTCGGATTATCACAGCGAGAATTAATGAAGAAATCTTCTGATGACATACCATTTCTTCCAGAGGTTTCCATCCTTGAAGAGAGGATGAAAGAACTACCCTTCATGGGTTTAATGGATTTGTACAAACGCATCTGGAAAGGCTCGCTTCCGGGACTGGTGCTGTATCCTGATAGAGAAGTGGAATTCTACCTGGATTCATATATGTCAACGTACATATTGCGTGATATTAGGGATCTTTCCAGAGTCGGCGATGAAATATCATTTATGAGGTTTGTAAAAGCTGCGGCCGCACGCACTGGACAGCTTCTGAATATGTCGGATCTTGCGAAAGACGCGGATGTTTCTCACAGTACTGCAAGAAACTGGATTTCGATTCTTGAAACAACAGGTCTTGTATATATGCTCAGTCCTTATCACAGTAATATTACGAAAAGGATAATCAAAACTCCGAAGCTGTATTTCCTCGACACAGGGCTTTGTTCGCACCTTACAGGATGGTCATCACCTGAGACCCTCGAAGCCGGAGCAATGACAGGGCATATTCTGGAAACCTGGGTAATATCTGAAATCATCAAGAGCTACATGCATGCGGGAAAAATACCACCGATATTCTTTTACAGGGACAGAGACGGAAAGGAAATTGATCTGCTTATAGAGAAGGATGGAATTCTATATCCGGTTGAGATAAAGAAAACAGCTTCTCCGGGGGAGAAAGATATCAGAAACTTCAGAGTACTGAAAAACACTGGAAGGAAAATAGGAAACGGTGCAGTCATATGTCTTGCTGAAAACCATCTGCCATTATCTAAGAATATAACCGCTTACCCGGTAACAGTACTGTAGCACATCTGTTTAAAGAAGCAACAGAATCCTGCCTGAAAATACACATGATATTCCGTACTACTAAGTATATTCATAATCAACCTTGCGCTCGTATTGGGGGCTATCAAGATCAATCCCCGACGAAAGATCGATTCCAACCAGCAGATTCCACCCTGCGCTGAGGTAATCGTAGGGATTCATTCACTGCTGCTGTGTCCTTTGCTCTAGTCCTTACCATAGTCCTCAGGAAAACAACGATAGCCTGGTCCTAGATAAACGCAGAGGGCCTTATCCCGATCGATTCTTCGCTTAAGCTCTTCCTCTAGTACAGGTTCACCGGGTTCAGTCTCTGCATATACTTCTCCTGAAGAAAGTATACCTGCCTTTGTGATTTTGTAAAATTTCCCGTTCCATTTGAAAGGTGCCTCACCAGTAGTAATGACTATATGCATCTTCATCCTCCATTCGGAACGTGTCAATGAGAATGAGACAGTTCTATTCCGCATTTAGTGAAGCACCTCCTTTGTTGAATTCTGCATAATTGCAGCCATTTCAATGTAATGATTTCCATCGCTTTTACACAATTCAGATAACATTCCACCATCGCCAGGCGTGGAGAGTGCCACTTCCGAGACTTTCTCCTGTACTGTTTTTGCCGGCGGTGGATTGATCCATGCTTCAGCGGGCAGCAGAGGTGGTTCCGGAACCTTTCTGACAA
>CBDVBK010000097.1:0-8508 GCA_965372215.1 uncultured bacterium
TAAGCCACAGAGAGGTTAATATGTTTCAATCCACGCCCCCGCAAGGAGGGCGACCCGTTTACTCTAAGCACAGCTCGATAATGATCGTTTCAATCCACGCCCCCGCAAGGAGGGCGACGTCCGGGCGGGTACTGTTGCCATGTTCCGGTTGTGTTTCAATCCACGCCCCCGCAAGGAGGGCGACAGCATTACTGGCATTATTTCACCTTCTTAATTATGTTTCAATCCACGCCCCCGCAAGGAGGGCGACCTGGAGGCCTTTGCTTTCTCGGTCATATCGTCCGCGTTTCAATCCACGCCCCCGCAAGGAGGGCGACTGCTATTATGTAAACCATTGTATATATGGAGTCAATTACCGCTTCTGCGCGAAACAAAAGACAGAGTTATTTATTATTCGAATCTCACAGAATAGAATTCCATAATTACAAATCATTCATATAGATACATCAAATGCGAACGTTCCAGTGATTATGGACATGCTTGTGGTTCGCAATTCATATAATCAATGCATCCGATTCGAGATTAAGTGTCTTCTTTGTACCATGATGTTCCACTTTTCGTTCCCAGTTTTTTCCAAGGTAGTAGAATCTTAAACTATCTTCTGATGGATTAAAGATATTCATAAGTTTATTTTGCATGGCTGCCCATTGTGCCGGGTCAACAATACATTCGAAAACGGAATTTTGTACTCTTTGGCCATAATCCAAGCATACCTTTGCTACGTACCTTAATCGTCGTCGGCCAGCCTTATCGATTGTTGATACATCGTAGCTTACCAGAACCATCATGTTAAATACCTCCGGACTATTTCCAAATAAAAGGAGGATAAGCTTCCAGGTCTCCGCGCAGATAACGGGCAAGCAGTAATGCCTGCAAGTGCGCCAGAAGTCCCACTTTTGTTTTTTCACAAAGATAGGGATGTGTGATTTCTTCCTGCTTACGCTTTTGCCATGAGATCAGCAGCTTTTTACGAGCTTCGTCTTTCATAATTACCGCACCTCCGAGTGAATCTTTGAAATCGGATGCTTTTATCTGGCGGCGGTTAATAAGGGAAAGAACAAGACGATCTGCAAGAAATGCGCGAAATTCTTCCATAAGGTCGAGCGCCAGACTTGGTCTACCGGGACGATCTGCATGAAGGAAACCAACACAAGGGTCCAATCCAACACCTTCGAGAGCAGAGCGGCAATCATGAACCAGGAGAGTATATACAAACGAGAGAAGCGCATTTACAGGATCAAGAGGAGGTCGCCGATTGCGACCGGTATAAGTAAAAGCTTCTTCTTTGATCGTGATGAGCTGCGGAAATGCTGCGAAATATGAAGAGGCGGCTTCACCTTCGATACCGCGCAGGTTCTCAATAGGAGCTGGTCTTTCCAGTCGATGGAGGTATTCAGTTAGGCGGTTTTCAGCTGTTGCTAATGTTTTAACATCTGATTTATCGGCATGGTCACGAAGGGCGCGCCTAATAACCGTACGCGAGTTGGCAATCTTTCCCATTAGGAAATGACGGGCAATATCCGCGCTTGCTTCAGGCTTATCGGCAACACGGTATTGTTCGCGGCGCAGAAGTACGTTACCGGAGACAGGACCCTGGATACGAGCGAGGAATTTCCCATATTCTGAAAGAAAGGATACTGCTACATTGTTTTCTGCACAGTGATACATAAGATAAGGACTCATGCTTACCGCTCCGAAACAGATAATTCCATCCAGTGTGTGGATTGGGATGCGCAGTTTGTTTTCCTTATCGACCTTGACTACAACGGACTGACCTTCTTTGTGGAGGTAGGCATTCTGTGTAGTGATGTAGAGGGTGTTGAGATGTTTTTTCATTCAAGACTCTCCTGTATATAGCGGGAAATAGTTCTATGTTTTCTCGGCATGCAGATTTCAAGAAGAGAACAAGCTCCGCATTTCTTGGAATTATACTCAGCAGGTGGAGTCTTCCCCGATAGGATAAGCGCATGAAGATTTACGGCTGTTTGTTCGGTTTCTTTACGAAGTGAATTATTAAAAACAACCTTTTGTCTGCGTCTTGGCTGACCATAGAAAATGGCACCTTCTGGTATTTCAGTATTGAGCATTTCTTCCAGGCACAGCGCTTGAGCACAGAGTTGTACCCAATCGCAATGGCTGGGTTTGGGACGACCTCGTTTATGTTCAACAGGATACACTATGCTGCAAGAATTAATGGTTGAATTCTCAGATTTTATATGAAACTCGACAGCATCTGCCTTACCAATCAATCCAAGCCGAAGCGATCTGAGAGGAAGAGCATATTCGATACGTACTCCATCTCGAGTTTTGTGATCCTGACGGTCAACACGCTCGTGCTGTGCGCGTCCTTCAGCAGTGAAGCGGTTTTCAATCCACTGCTGCTCTATATGAATCAGCGCACATTGCCTTGGACAGTAGATATAATGCTGCAAAGCGGATAGAGAGAGGAGATCGGTTTCAGAATACATCAGATTGAAATTCCTCTTCTCATTCCATATTTCATACACACTCTCATTTTGACATTAATCACAGGATTGTGTTTTAGCTTCAATTCACCGTTTAAAGCATTTCAATAATCTCAACGCCTTCTGGTACCCCTTCCCTATCAACATTAACTTCATAGTCGGAAAAGCTGCGAGCAGGACCTTCGGAATCTTCTGTACGTCCAACTTTAATTAAGTCGAAAAGTTTCTGTGCAGGAGCATTCCCCAGTTCGCTTCTGTGTTTAAAAACAACCAACCTGCGTGAAGCCATCTCCCCACGTGCTGCTGAGCGATCATGATCAAACATATTTAGTAACGCATTCCAGAATAATTTCAGATCTTCCTCAGAAAATCCCGTTTGCTTTGCCAGCGGTGCAGAGATAAAGCCATGTACTTCGTAAAGACCATAGGGAATGGTGAATTTGCGACCCATGGTTCGGTTATCACCTTTCTGTTTTTCCGCCTCAGCTTCGGTAGCTACGGCCATCCGGGTGATTGTGTGTTCACCAGTAAATATCCGTTCAACACTTCGTCCAAACCCGAATTGAACTGGACCGCGAACCTGCCCGCAGTTAAACTCTTTCAGCGACATCACTGCTCCGAAAGTCCTAACATCGAAGAAGTTTTTGCACATCCAGTCTCGAGCTTGTTCATTTAAGCCTTTGTCTTTCTGATCCTCAATATCGAGTGCGATATAGGCACGCTTTTGCTGGTTCGTCAGTACCGCTTTCTCTTTGATATATATTTCAAATGGTGGCTGCTCTTTCTTAATCAATCCGACATAGTTGCGGACTTTTCGTTTAAGGCATACATCAGTAACCAGACCATTTCCAGTTTCGGGATCAATACGAGGTAAATTTCCAGCATCGGGATCGCCATTAGGGTTGCCGTCTTTAACATCAAACAATAATGCGAATTCGTACCGATTCTTAATTGCTTCGCTCATTATTCTTCTCCTTTTCTTCAGTTGTTTCTTTTACAGTAAAGAAATCCTGACGTTGATGGTAGTAACCGATGGCAAAACGTCCCTGATCATCCATATTCAAGATGCTGGGTATTCCACTGGCTGGAACATGGTTCATAACCTCCTGCAACAGCTTGTCCAGCCATACAGTGCTCTTTCCGGAGTTGCGGATTTTCGCCAGGTGATGAATGGCTAAATCTTGCAGGCGCTTAAAAGTTACCAGCGGAGAACTGCATGCCGCACTGAAATAGGTATCGCGGATGGTTTTGTTCAATCCACTTTGCGCCTGCTCCTGTATGCGTTCAAGAACGGCGAAGAGTCGCCCAAGCACGTAACCCATATTTTCGTTTTCTTTATCCAGCGCCATCCCGACCTCCTTTTCTGTTGATTTTGTAAACCGTGCATTCCGAACAAAAAAACCTTTGATAATTGCCGCCCGTGCATAAGTGATGTTTTCCAGCCGTTTTCCTTTTTTGTCACTTAATCCTTGTTCTGCTTTAACTCGATTCACAGTTTTTTGTAGCATAGTCCTAGGATATGGTATTTCTTTAAGAACAGAGTTGAATACATCTCCTGCAAGAAGAGGAACAATATCTCTATCCTCCCCATACGGATGATTAGAAGAGTGCCGAGATGTTGCTAATAACAACTTCCTTATACTAAGAAATTCATTTTCATAGGAAGCCCTAACGATTTCTATATCTTTAAAATGTTGAGCGATTTTTTTTTTCAGATCTTTTATGGATCCAGTATACCAGAATCGCACAGCAATGCGTGGTCCATTTGGTGCAAGACCCAGTACATAGAAAGGCATATCATCTTCTGTTGGCAGAACACCAGTTTTTACTGCACTCAGTAATGACCGTATTTTCCCGTAACTGATAGCTTCTTCTCCCTTTTGAGGTTCACCAAGGAAGCAGGAGAAGTCCGTTTCAAAAGTATGCTTCTCCTTTGCCCAAAATACTGTACTTGCATCACCCACCTGTATGCGTTGATTGGAACCTTTCCGAAGTAATTGATTCAGTGCAGTGGTGTAGGCAAACATCGCCTTCTGGCCAATAGGAGCATTAAAGCCCTGTTTTTTCCCGAATGACCGAAACGCAGCTAGATTAAAGGAAACAATATTTGCACCAGATTTTCGAGCACCCCGTACTTCTTTAATCGCTGTGTGGAGTCTTGCAGGAATATCAGGCTTTCCAGAAACGGAGCAATTCTGGGTTTTACCGGAAGCTGTGTCAAATTTTCTAATTTGCTCAAGCACCTGCTTTCGCTGAGCAATGAGGCATGTATCTCCCTCCAGAATAAAGCTCATATTGACTTTTTTTTCAATGATCTCTTCCCAGTGTTCAGACGATATCAGGGCAGGAAAATTGGAATCTGACAGGAAGATTTTCAGTGCATAAATTCCTTCATCTTGGAAATTATCTGGGAAAGTAGCCTCTATTCGTTTTCTAAACGCTGCAAATGTATTAGCAGCACGCTTAGCATATTTCTCCTTATCTTTTTCTTTACATTCTCTTGGAACACCAAATAAGTACTCAGGATTGTCCCATAAAAGATTGGCCTTGATTCCAGAAGATCTTTTTTCGCCCTGTGGAACAAGAAATTCCCGAGCTGTTTTCTTTTTTCCTTCGCCCGTTCGCGTATCCCTGATGTTTACAAACTTCCCGTCCTTGCTGATTACAACCATGAAGGGGAGCGCTTTCCTTTCGAATCCAGGTTTTGCAATATTGCGGTCGTTATCTTTAACCATTCGTTCATAGTAATCGGCCAATGCTTTTAAAATCATGAGCGAACCTCTACATTTCGAAGATTAACGCTTCCGTTTTTCAGTTTTGCTTGGAAAAACTGCGGCATGGGCTCCTTGCCTGAATAATCCATGTCATATAGCATCCAGCCAAGATCTCTTGTTTCCCCAATGGTTGGAAGAGGTTCTGCTCCTTTAGGGATAAACTCAAAGGCAACCGGGAATTCGCGGCATCCGAAATAGGGTCGATGAAAACACTGCCCTTTTGTTGCCCGGCGGATAAACATTTGTTCAAACTTGGTTACAGAGTCATCTTCATCCGCTTTGTCGGTCATTTCAAATTCAGCATGAATCACATATTCCACATCTCGTAGAAAAAGTCCAGCACGTTGTTGACGCTCTTTTTCGATATACATACCAAGTGTACCGGTTCCCTTTTTCATAGCCGATTTCACCGATCCAGCCGGTATAACGGCGCCAACTTCGTTTCGTCGTACAGATTCCCATTTTATGGGATTCAGCACATCAATCTGTAGAATCCTCCAGCAGATAGCAGGTTTCCATAGTATTGCCTCTAGTATTCCACGTGCAGCTGAGGGTGTTATAACTTCGTACGAAACTCGTTCCACTTTCATTTCCGGTCGAGTAAAACATGCATTGTTTCCCTTTACCCGCAAACGAAATGGATTACTTTTTTGCATAATTATCCTCTTTCAAATGATTGTATTTTCTGGGTCATATCCTGTTATTTCATCTGGCGGGAGAAATCCGAATTGATCGTCATAAAGGACGGAAATAAGCGTAAACAAATCGGGGAATTTTTTTACTTCATAGATATAATCCTGTTCAACCAGTTTGTTATATAATCGCGTTTCGATATTGATGGTGAACCGTTGCAGTTTGCGCATATAGTAATGATCACGCCATGGTTCTGTAACCATCCGATCAATCAATTCCTGACTGTCTCCGAAAGGAACAATCACAGGTGTTTGCCAATCGTCTTTTATAAAGCGGAACTTTTCTGCTGCTGTCCGGAAGTAATAGTTCATGCGTTCAGAGAGAAGCTGGAGTATACCGTAATAATCAAGGGCATCTGTACCAAGTTGCCAGAACCGCTGACTGAAATATTCTTTGTACTTTTCTGGTGAAAATAGATTAGACAGATCACCATTAAGCAGCTCACTTGCAATTCCTGCAGGTTGCTGTACGTAACGAGGTTGCTTTTCCGGAACAAAAACTACAGTTTTACCATTCTCATTAAGTATGCCTTCCCGATTGCAACGGCCGGCTGCCTGCGCAATTGAATCAAGACCAGTTAATGCGCGATAGACCACGGGAAAGTCCAAATCAACACCAGCTTCAACCAGTGATGTACTAATAACATAGATTGTTTTCTCATAAGATTTCAACTGTTGTCGAATCTTTTTCAATGTTTGGAAACGATGCTCAGCGCACATGTTCGTTGAAAGGTGAATAGTTTGTTCTTTCGGTAGCAAACGTGCTAATTCTCTACAGTCATCTTTCCTGTTAACAATGCATAAAGTTGATTGGTTTTCAGCAATAATTGCTTGTGCTAATTCCTGATAGTCAACTGGATTTAATACTCCTGAAAATAATTCGATATCAACCCGCTTAAGTTGCTCAGCAAAATCTTCAGGGTCATCCATGATTTCCACTACAGAATCGAACCCCTCCTTGAAGTTAAAATCAAATTGTTCTGTTTTTGTCAAAACAGGTTGAGTCGCTGTGCAGAGTACAGGTGTAACTGAGTAAAAACGAAAGAGTTCACGGATTGAAAAAACACATGGGCGCAAGTATTCAGGAGGCAAACATTGCGCTTCATCAAAGATCACTACGCTATTCACAATATTGTGAAGTTTCCGACAGCGACTTGATCTGCAGGCATAGAGCGATTCGAAGAACTGTACCGCAGTGGTTACAATAATCGGAGCATCCCAGTTTTCTGTAGCTAAACGACTTCGAGATTCTTCTTCTGATTCATCGTCATGCACAACATTGCAATGGTGCTCAAGTACTGCCTTTTCAAACCCGGGAATATCCCGAAATACTCCTGCTGTTTGTTCAATGATACTGGTGTATGGAATCACATAAACGATTCTGGTCTTTTTGTGTATAACGGCATGTCGCAATGCAAACGCTAATGATGAAAGTGTTTTACCGCCGCCTGTCGGAACAGTCAGGGAAAACACACTTGGTTCTTTTTCAGCAGCTATTCTGCACTGTTCCAGCACCAGAGCACGGATTTTATTTACAGATGTCGGTCGAGCTTCTGCGCACAGTTGGTTCATATACCGATCAAACATAGGTAGCAACTCATCAAGCGATGGAGATTCTGCACACCTAATAGTAGCCTTGGTTCTGTTCATGAATGCTTCTGTATCAAGAAAATCCGCATCAACTACGCATGAATAAAGCATCCGAATGAAAAAGGATGGTTCCGCTCCTTGTGGTATTGGCTGGTTGGGAATTTTCTGTTCCGCAATCCCCGCTGGAACATTATTAAGAATTTCTTTGGACTTATTTGGTTCTCGCATTTTTGGTTCAAGAGCCTTTGCTCCGGTCTTATCCGGCTGGTAATCCGCCAGCCCGCTATGATGACCCATTATCAGCCAAGAAAGAACACGATCAGCACCTCTCGGCCAGTTTTTTTGTATTGCAAGATGCCCTCCTGCTTCTGAGTGAACCACACGTCCAGGATGTGTTGTAAGGTGTGATTCAAAACCATTCTCTATTAGAATCTTTGCCTGAAACGCTTGCGAGTATTTTCCAAGATCATGCCATAGACCAGCTAGGCGAGCCCATTGGTCACCTCCGAAGGGGTATGCAAAACCAGCAGCGAGCGCGGAAACGTTCTGAAGATGTTCTTCCAAGGGTTGCCATTTGTCAGGTGGCTGATTTTCAAGGCTGTGTGCATAGAATTGCTGGCTCATTTTTCACCCTGATTATCTATTCGGATATAGGATTCTTATGAACACTATACTTTATTTGACGCTGCAACAAGGGTATGTTTTCCGCGAACCTGTTAGTTTATACATACTATTTATCTAGGTAAATATCTCCAATACTTCTATTTCTTTTGATACAAAAAGGATAACGATCAGCGCGAACCTGTTGTAAATACTCATCCGAAATCTTATAGCTTTGCAATTTGAGAAATTATTCTCCTTCAGTTCACTTCGGGGGCTAAATCCAGGGAGAAGGTCAGCAGAATCATCAGTGATAACAGGTGTCATTTTTACTATAACTGAGTGTCAGGAAGGTCATCTATAGTAAAAATGTCATCCCGGATCGCG
>CBDVBK010000098.1:0-8506 GCA_965372215.1 uncultured bacterium
AAATTAGAAATAGTGCGTATTCTAGTAATGTGCACTGGATCAGTGCATATTTTTTTGTAATTTTAGTTTCTGGAATAACGTGTTGATAAAGCAGTAGCCATCAACATGTTCGACTTCGACGGCATGGACAACAATCAGTTGTCTCCTAGTATCAGTTTGAACTGCTCAAAAGGAAAATATCCAGTATTCCCTGTATCCAAGTATTTATGAGTGAACTCCCGCTATTTTTCCTACCTGTTATCATGCTCCCGCTCAATACTGAGTTCTTCAATGAGAAAGTCCGCAGCCTTCTCGCCAACAAGAGCTGCCCCGTACTCACTCAGGTGCATGGAGTCGTAAAAGATCTCTCTCGAATGCGGTATTAATGATGCAAGATCAAGATATGCTACGTCTTCCTCTTCACAGATATCTATCAGATCCTTATTAAGAGTATTCAGGATAAGCCAGTAGGAAGCTGCGGAGAATTCGGAGTCGGGGCCACCGAACCAGAAGCTTCCACCCTTTCTGCTTCTCCAGTAATCGTTGTCTTCATATAGAAGCGGCTGCGTCATGAATACAGGAGTAATATCCAATTCACGACATTCGTGAATAATAGCCTCTATTCTGTTCCTGTACTCATCCGGTCGTGGAATGAGTTCATGAAGGTCATCCGGCAATTCCCTCTCGGGAGAAAGAAGCAGTTCTTCTATGAACATAGGATCAACTGCTTCAGACAGAACAGGGGCTTTATCAACATATACTATTTTCAGTTTGTACAGCACCTGCATAAGCATGCAGTGCTTGAATACTGCCTGTCTGAGGCCTGTCTCCGGCAGGCTGACATTCAGAGCATTCTCCCCTCTGAGATATTGCCCGACATCATTTATTCCGACCAGGAATAAAGCAATATCCGGTTTCACTTCGGAAAGCACTTCCCTGACCAGCAAAGCGTGCTCAGCGGTGGAGTGTCTTGGAATGCCGCAGTTACCTACCCACGTTTGCGGATGTACTTCTCTAAGCCTGTCCTGGATTGTCCAGGACCACGTGAGTGAATCATCAATGTAATAGTCAGCAGTGGTACTTCCTCCCACGGTAACAATCGTAAGCCATTCATCCCAGTTTTCAGGAGGATCCTCGCCTCTCATACCCCATGCATTCGTTGTCCAGACACCTCCGTGGGTTATACCTGGAAGATTAACCTCCAGCTCCACTCTCTGATAAGGTCGAAGACCAAATCTGGGATTGAAGATACTAGGGGGCATCAGTTTCCTGAGTACGAATTCCGATATCAGTAAAGCTATCAGAAGGGATATCACCATGATAACCGTTCCGTTAATTGCTGATCTCCGCCGTTTCACCGGGTAGCTGCCAATGATTAGAAGAACCGAACTGACAGTTAGAAGAACTACTCCTATGACGAATGATGTTCTCTGAAGGAGTGGGATGGGGGAAAAAAACCACAATACGAAGAACAGGGGAAGTGAAACGACCAGCAGCAGTGAAGCCAGAAAATCAGGACAGCGGGAAAGCAGAGCGTTACCCCATTCAATAACTCTCTTTGACCCCGTCAGAAAGCGGATAACCAGACCACATGCAGCAAGCAGAAAAATAGATGCAAGCGAAACTGGAATTGACCACCGTCCGAGAATGACTCCATTCCCGCTTGTTGAGGTCAGGAAGGCAAACAGCATCATCAGTAAAGCAGTAAGAAATACTGCAAGGATAATTCTTGTCAGCAGATAATCAGATCTTATAGTTGACTCCTGTATGTTCGAATGGATATCTATTTCATTATGTAGATCGTTCTATGGGTGTTCCAACGACCCATCCAGCCATGATTCCCTGCCTGAAGTAACAATACCGGGATCAGTTTTATACTGTCAATGCTCATAAGGCTGGATAAGTTCAGTTGATGACAACCACTCAAGCGCAGCTTCAAGTACTTCATCATGACCGGTCTGCAAGCCCTTGACAGTTGGTCTGACGAACACATCAGGCTGAATTCCCACCCTCTGTGTTTCACTTCCGTCCGGATAATAGACACCAATTCCGGAGAACCTGGTCCTGATACCCCCTGGAAACTGGACAAATACCACGTCGCCATCTGCCCCGTCACTCGGGCTGCCGAATATCCGGGCCTGAGGCGCAAGCCTCCAGGCCATAGCTGTGAACTCAGCCTGACTTACGGAGCCTTCATCTATCAGGATAGCGATTTTGCCTTCGTAGGGAGAATCCCCTCTTCCGGCGGTACCAGGCTCTTTCAAGATGAAAGTTCCTGGATTACTGTAATCGGGATATGTAAATCGGACAAAAGCTGTATCGAAAGGCAGGATGAAATCGGCCACATTGTATATCACGAATTCTCTCGGATAATCCCGCAGATCAAGTATCAGTCCGTTCGTGTGTTGGAATTCCTCCATCATCCCTTCGACATCATCTCTTGTAAGCATACCTACGTAAGCATAACCGATTTTATCGTCCAGAAGGGTATAAGGACCATCGCCTGCTGCAGGCCGTTCAGCCATGTCCGAGTCCAGGTTGTCTTCTTCCATCCTGGGCATAGTGATAACCAGTGTATCACAGCCCCTTCGAACGCTGAGATTTACTGTCCCGGTGTTGCCCCGCAGCAATTTTCTGCCGAGTCTCTCATAAAGCGAACCCTCAGTTGAAGCACTTATATACGGGTACAACTCTTCAACGCGCTCCGAGATCGGTCGACCTTCAATGGCCATTATTACATCACCGATTTCGACTCCTGCCGATAGGGCGGACTCATGGGTGAATCCATCAACAACCCACTGGTTTTCTACATACGCAAGCCGGACGGGAGTAAAGAAACTGCCGAAGAATCCCCGCAAAGCGTCCGGCTCGTCCAATATTTTCGCATGTGAATCACCAATACTTACAATAAGCTGCTGAAGCGCGAGTTG
The DNA here is from genome assembly GCA_965372215.1 of uncultured bacterium. Classification (GTDB taxonomy): domain Bacteria; phylum Fermentibacterota; class Fermentibacteria; order Fermentibacterales; family JCC-6; genus Aegiribacteria. The sequence continues at coordinate 2,910 of CBDVBK010000098.1, forward strand.
ATAGGCAAGAGGATCATCAGCTGCTACGAAGGCTGGGATGTATTCCCTGAGTATATCGTTCCAGTCTCCATCAATTGCATAACGGTAAGGAAAGAAGTACTCGATGATTCCCCAGTACCTGTACAGAGCCAGAAGCCGGAATCCTGTATCAGGGATGACCATATCTTCGTATTCGCACTCGTTGAATCTGGAATAGGGCGTTCCTCTCACATAGTAATGTTCCTCCTGAAAACGTCCCTCGTAAATATTCAAGAGCGCGGCTGCAAGCTCCGTACCAACTTCAGGGTCGTTGATCCAATCAAAATTCGGACTCAAACGGATCTCATCAGGCAAGGGAATCGAGCATACATGGGCTGAGACAGGCTCAAGACCCTCTATCATATCCAGGAGTGACTGTTGTCTCTCAGGTTCTGTGGCGGCATCAAGTACGGATGGAAGAACCCCCATGAGGGCATAGTCCCAGTTCACATCCCCCCTGCCGATTTGTGGATGGTGGTATTTCAGGAAGGACCACACTTTTCCCAGAAGAACAAGTGACTCAAGCTGGAAGTCATTAACTTCGGTAAATTCAAGACCCGATCCTGCGTCGAATTCATGGTCCAGTTCCGCACCTGGCAGCATACGCGGCATAGCCTCGGAAACGGGCTTACCGTCCAGCAGGAGTTCCAGATCATCGACCCATATCGTTCCTGTTCCGTAGAGAAACACACCCAGTTCCAGTTCGTAACCGAAGCGACTGTTCTCAATACTTACTTCTAATTGCTGCCATTCCGAAGATCCATGCAGATTCTCCAGGTAAATATTTTTCATGGATTCCAGCCTGCCCTGCTTATCGTAAAGGTACAGATACAGGCCTACATAGCAGTCTTCTCCCACATCTTCTGTACGAAGCCAACCACTCAGTGTGATTATTTCTTCTTCAAAAGTGAAAGGGATGTATCGGCAAATATAACCGTAGTCTTCCACCGGCTCTATGTCTATGTAGTCTATTCTGAAGGAGCGTTCCCCACTGCAAGCCACCAGAGAATCACAACACCCGGAATATCCAGGACCTTCAAAGATCCAGTTTAGCAGCATCAGGCTGTCAGCATCCGTAACCTCGAAGCCCATATTGTCAACAACAGGTGCTTGAACCTGTTCAGCAGCACTGATCCGGGTAACTATCAGCATAGTACACAACATTGTGAGTACCCATATCCTATATAATCCAGTTAACATTAATTCCTTTCTGTTTACAATGATCGAAACATGTCTTCATCGCATTAAATTCATTGACAGGAATGAAAGATACTACTGGAAGCTAAATAATTCAAAACCTTCCTTTATCAGTCGCATCCTTGAATACCCGGAACTGTAAGGAGATTCCAGGTCTTCTCTCCCCGATTTACATTTCATTCACAATTTCAGTATACTACTATCTGACAATTTATTATGATGTATTGTTGATACTTTATTATGCAGAGGGGTCTACTAATGAAATACATGCTCGTTCTTCTTGTTCTGTCCATTGGAATCTTTGCGCAGGATGTGGATACACCACCAGCTGAGGATACCGCACCAGAGGAAACCACTTCAGAGGTTCTGGTGCCTGATGAGGAAAGCACCTCAGAGGTTCAGGGATTTGACAGAGTACATGGTTCCACGGCCAATATCTCGCCGTTCTTTCGTGTTGGTGCAGGTCTCGGTATTCAGATACACCAGGGAGGAACATGGATTCGAGACGGCTCTCAAACCCAGTGGCACGGTGGCGAGTGGGAGGGTTTCAACGCAGGTGTGACAAACCTGTCCATGGGGGTTCTGGTAAGATCGATAAACTGTGCATTTACACTGGACAATACAACCGCATGGTTCAACACTCAGGGTTTCTGGGGTGATGATCCTCTCGCAGCCAGTTCAGTGACAGGTATCATAGCGACATGGTACCCTTCCGAAGTCTGGTCGGTAGGCGGAGGATTCGGTCTTTTCCTGTTTGGAACGCCCTTCAACGAGTACGGCACTCTATCAGGTCCCGCTGGTATGGCCACTTTCGGTAGAAGGGTAGCAGAGAATGTTTTTGTTGAGGGAAGGCTGTTTGTAGGGATGATCCGGCAGGATCACAGTGAGATATCCGATACCGGACTTGTTATCGGAGCCAACGTAGTCGTAAATGCCGATATGATATTCTGATGCGCTAAGAATCCGGGGGCTTGAATATCAGCATTGTATGATTTATATGTGCTATTCAAAATATATCAAAGGTTTTGAACGGTTTAGTGATTACTTAAGATATATATTTATTTCAATCAAGAAATTCCAGTACGGATTTGAAAAATATCCAGAACCGCTGAAGCGATGAAATACTGACCTTCTCCCCTGGAATATGAACATCTCTTATATCCGGTCCCATGGAAATCATTTCCATTCCGGCTATCCTGTCACCGATAATCCCGCATTCAAGACCGGCATGAATTGTTTCAATAACCGGTTCATTGCCGGTAACTTCCCTGTAGATGTTTACTATTTCACTCAACAGTGCTGAATCAGAATCGGGTATCCATCCGGGATAAGCGGAATCGACCATAAAATCACAGGAAGCAAGCTCAGCAATTGCGGCAGCTCTGGCAGCAAGTGCCTGTTTGGCGCTATCCGCAGGACTTCTTGCCGCGAATTTAAGAAGAAATTTATCATCTTTCATTGAAGCGATAGCCATATTTACGGAGGTTTCAACCAGTCCGGGAACCACTCCACTCATTTTTTCTACTCCGTGAGGCATTGAGATAAGCAGGTTTATTATCCTGATGGAGTTCTCCTGTGAAACCGGGTTTCTATCTGTTGATGTGGAGTTAAAAGAAATTTCAATACCCTCTTCAATACCTTCAAACTCTTTTTCCAGTTCTACGGTTGCCCTTTGAATCAGTTCCCTGACAGCATTAACAGACTGCTTCTGAATTGTGATAAGAGCTACCGCTGTCCTCGGAATTGCATTTCTTTTTGATCCGCCTTCTATGTCAACTATCAGACAATTATGATGACTGCAGATCTTATTGAGAATTCTGCCAAGAAACCGAATTGCATTACCCCGATTTTTACTGATCTCCATTCCTGAATGACCACCTCTGAGGCCGGTGATCTCAAGTCGATAGTATTCCGCGGGGATGTCTATTCGAACTAAGTTCATGGACACTGTGAAATCAAGCCCGCCGGCACAGCCAATTGTAAAAACACCTTCGTCTTCAGAATCAAGATTGATAAGACGCTTTGATGTAATCCATTCTGAATCCAGATGAGAAGCGCCGGTAAGACCTCTTTCCTCATCTGTTGTGAAGAGACACTCCAGAAAAGGATGTGGAATATCATCAGAGTCGAGAACTGCGAGCATCAGCGCTACACCGATTCCGTTATCAGCCCCGAGAGTAGTTTTTTTTGAAGTAACCCAGTCCCCGTCAATTTCCGGAACAATGGGATCACAGGTAAAATCGTGTGAACTGCTATCAATTTTCTCAGGGACTATATCCACGTGAGCCTGCAGAGTAATTGAAGGATGAGTAGCCGCGTTCCCTCTGCCGGATGAAGTTATCAGAACATTATTTACATCGTCCCGCTTCACCGGAAGACCCCTTTTTTCTGCAAAGTCAACCAGAAAATCAGCTATCTCTTTTTCACTGCCTGAGGGCCTGGGGATTCGTGATATTTCCTCAAACCAGTACCATACATTTCCTGGCTCAATCTTTGAAAGTACTCGCATAAGACAGATCCTCTCCACTTTTCTGAAAATTGCTCATAAAATAACTGAAAAATATCCTTCCTGCATCGATATTCGGTCCATCTGTTTGAATAGCGTCAAGATCGATACCGTTCTCTTCAAGAAGCCTTCTCTCCTTCAAGAAAAGATCATTCCCGTACTTCCTGATGAATTCAGGATGAAATTGCAGGCTGAGAATTCTTCTGGTTTTATCTATAAAACCCTGAATCTCAGTGTGTCCGCTGGTCGCGATTATTTCAGCACCGGACGGCAGCGCAATAACCTCGTCAAAATGGAATTGCAGAATTCTCGAAATCGGTCTTACACCCGGGATATTCAATCCGGTTCCTCTCATTTCAATATTCCTCCAGCCCGCTTCAAGTCCATTTGAACATTTCCTTACGGATGTGGAACCGATCAGAACTCTGCATAACAGCTGATGACCGTAACAGACACCCATTTGAGGTATCCCGGTCTCCACGCAGCAAAGAATCACTCTTTCAGCCTCTGAGTAAAAATCAGCATCAGAACAAATGGACAGGCTCGAACCGGTATGCATCACATGAGTAAAAGCACCAGCATCAGGAATATCCTCGCCGGAGTAAACAAATACGGTTGTTGATTCACAGCCATCCGGAAGCCAGCGCTTGAAAAAAGGACCTTCAGAACGGTCTACCGAATAATCAAGAATAAGCACATTTTGATGATGGATCATATCCGTTTCATTCTGGAATCAGGTATTCTCTATAATGATCTTATGATTTACTTGAAAACTGTCACGAAATATAGCTGATACACCGCAATACCTGTCCTGAGAAAGAGATACAGCCCTTTCGATTTTCTTCTCCGGCAGCATGTTCCCACTGAAGAAGTACTCGATATCAATGAATTTGAAAACTCTTGGATGATCCTCAGTATATTCACCGCTGGCACTGACAGTAAGAGTGTAATTCTCAATCTTCATCTTTTTAAGAATGGACACAACATCCATTCCAGTGCAGCCTATCAATGCTGTTAGAAGAAGATTTTTGGGTCTGGGACCTCTATCTTCCCCACCGAATTCCTCAGAGCCGTCAATAATAAACTTGTGATCGTCCTGTTCAACGGAGAATGCAAGTCCTCCAAGCCAAATAGCAGTACTTTCAGCCATTGATTCCTCCTTGTACAATCAGGAATAAAACAAGCATATCATAAGAGTAATGGAAATAAGAGAAAGACCGGGATATTCCGTGATTCAAATTAGAGTGGATTCATGACAGGATCAGCAAACCTGCTGTATCGCAGTTCAGGGGAAGCTGTTGAACCCCATGAAATTTGACACTCTCCAGGTGTCATCCTCACGGACAAGCTTAACTTCAAAAGGAAGCTCCAGCCCTGCAGAACTGACAAACATAAGTGGAATATCAAGATTATTGCCATTTAAGGTATACTCTCCTATCTGCATCTCGTACATCGAGTAGCGAGCACTCATTATCGGGAGAGAGATAGTGGATTCAAAATATTCCAGAGCTGACCAATCTTCTATCTCACTGGCTGTCGCAGTGTATCCAGCGGCGAGAAGACGGTTCATAGTTAATTCTTCGTCTCGATCAAGACTTTCCTTCAATATATCCAGCATAACATCTGTATTATCGAGTATTTCACTTGAGACAAGAAATACGGCAGACTCACTGTCCCCTGATTGCAGAGCCTCAAAAAACGCCTCAAGAACAGCAGTAGGGTTGTCAGGAAGCACATCTGAAGTGTCTTCGTAGTATGAGTACTGAGATCCCGTTTCAGGAGAATCATCCATATCAGGTTGTGATACTTCTTCTTCTGTCGCAGAAATGTCAATTGTATCTGGAGGTAATTCCTCTTCTGGCATGGAAATGTCAAT
>CBDVBK010000099.1:0-8464 GCA_965372215.1 uncultured bacterium
TCCAGCGACAATTAGTATTTCCGTTCGGAAATGAAATTGTCGCTGAACATCTTGACGGGTTAAGATTGTTTTCTTTCCGGATAAGCTTCTGATGAAATGGGCGCTAATACCATCTCAAGTAATTCATCAGCACTTGTACAATTCTCATAATAACGTAGTATAGCTTCGGATATCATGCGAACTAGTTCATATTTCGAAGTCGATTCAATAACATTTCTATCTAGAAAAGCCTCCATATCGGAGTTAGTCGTTATTCTTAATGATTGTCGTTTCATTGCTTCTAATTGCTGGAGTATACCTTTAGGGATCTCAACCTTCGAACATAGTAATTCTGTTGTACTAACTAATTTTTCAATTGCTGATCTACGATGAGTAATGAATCCCTCAAGAGGTAAGAATCGTTTAGTCGATAATTGCTCAACTTGATCAACTACCTGGTTTAGCTTCTGCCTTTCGTTGCGCAATCTTGCAGCTCTTCTACATTCCCTTGAGAGATGCTTACCAAGTGCAGTTGCTTGTTGAAGAAAGCTCTCAAGATGTTCTGATTGCTCGAATCCATCTCTTCTAGCATTAGGTATTAAGTACTTGCTAGAAGCGTGTATCTCTCCAACATGCCAAAAGTTGAACCTAGGTTCAGTAAAGCAGTTGTTAAGATAAGACTCACTTCCGACTTCAATGTTTCCTTGTCGCACTCGTATACCTCTATATTGACAAATGCGTGGAAGCGACCCAGAAAGATCAGATACCGCATACCAGCCAATCGCAAGAGTATCGTTATTATCAGTTACAAACTTAAAGAGCTGTACTCCTTGTATTTTAAAAGAACGTTCGGTGCTGAGTACGTATGAATCGGAGAAGGGTCTAAATATCTGTTTACCATTCAGTTGAATCGAGTACTGTTGAAATTCCTGCAGTTGTGAGATGTTATTTGTGATTGTTTTACTAAAAGAGCAGAGATTCTTATCAAAATAAACTGGAGCAACCTGTGACAAAAATGTGCTAACAGAACTAAAATCCATGAGTACATCATCATAGCATTGATGGATGTTATGGAGAGTAACTCTGAAAAAATGTTCTGAGTTGTTGGAATCGACTTGCCGATGTGAAACTATGCATGTATTCGAGACTGCTTCCGTGAGGTCTATGTTGGAGACATCGCATTTCGAAATATCCTGTAGAATGGAGCTGCTCCATTCTACCTTTGTAATAATAGGGGAATCGTGTACTTTTGTTTCAAATACAACTCGATCACAATAACCTAGACCCCCTAATCTACCAATACCTCTAAATCCCCTCTGAGAAGTAGAGAATTTTCTACTTCGACCTATGTCAGAGAGAATTGCAGATGCATCTGATGCATTTACACCTATTCCATTGTCCTCAATAGATACGCTTCTATTTTGACCATCGATATGAATACTGATTTGGCCTTGGTCTCTATCGAGTAAATTCATAGTGATAGCTTCATCAATTGCATCTGCTGAGTTCTGAATGTACTCCCTATATATCATAAGTGGTTTGCAGTACATTCCAGTGGTTAGACTTTCAAGCAAGTGTACTCCGATGCGGGGTTTGTAAACCGGAAACTGCTTGATTGTTTTTACTTCATTAGGTAAAATTTCAGCCAATGTGATACCTCTCTATCCTTACATTTCTCTTGCAGATCTCTAATCGGTTGTTTTCTATTTTTGGAGACCGCAAGATGGAATTTGTTAAATGCATCATCAGGATTCTTGATCCTACAGTAGATAAAATCCCTGAACTTTTCAACGTCCCCTGAACCGGGTATTCTTGGGGGTTCGTGTGAATAGACTCTATGCTCGTACCGATTCCTGTTTCGGAGCAGTTCCTCTGGCATGTATAGATTGGCGATGAACTCTTCATACGTTTCACCAATAGTTCTCCAAGCCAAACTTGGTGTTGGTGATAGAGAACCATGCGCCGCCCCGGACATAATACCAATATTTCTTACAAAGCGAGCGTTCCAGCGTGCATCGTATAGATAATCGTAGGGTGAATCAGGTTCTGGTCTATGGTAATCCCGTTTCCTATTTCCATGCATTGTATCACGCTCATTGATAGGGGCATAGCGCATAGGATATGAGAATACAGTTCCATGTATAGTACCGTCTTGGTTCCTCCAACGCTCATTAATGTGGATGTTAATGACGAATCTATCGTAGAGGTCTCTAGGAGTATCTTGGAAGTTAAAAAGCATGTAATTAGAGAAAGACTTAACCCCATACTTTTTCGCAATATTTAGAGCGTTCTTGTAAGTATCTTTATCCTTATACCTATCAAATGCAATACGCATTGGTCGGATATTCAATAAGGAGAGTAACTTCATTTGATTTTCAGTTAGAAATTTTGCATCTAATCCCTGATTGAAATCAAGTACTCTTTGCTTTTTAGGATGACTTGCCGTGTATTCACCTCTTCCATAACCCAATTCTATAAGATCTGCGACAATTTCTTCTAATCTGTTTGATGCAAGTATATTGTTATCCATTAATTTGAGAACAGATTTGTCACCATACTCCTCACGGAGTTGTGTGATTACTGGTTTAATATCAATGTATGGAATGAAATCGGGTTCCAGGCAAGGAACCCCGCACCAAGGACAGTTATTCACGCAACCTCGAGATGTGTACGCATAGTAAGTATTCTTAATTGCATATAGCGAACTATCCAGAATAGAGTAGTCCGGAGCTAGTCTATCGATATTCTCATTTCCATCAAGACCTATCATGCTGGGGGATTCAAGTAGTCCCTTAATTGGATAAATACCAGTTGCTTCAAACAAGTCCTCCGGCATAAGAGATGCCATGACACCACCAATATAGACTTTAGTTCTAGCACCACCAGCGACTTTAATGTAATGACGAATAACTTCGATAGTTCGCTTCCATTGGTAGGTGAAGAGCGTGGTAATGTAGATTCTATCCCATGTTTCGAAGAATGGGAGCGGATCATTAATACTCGATTTTAAGTAGCCGAGAGAATTCGGAGCACATCCATATGAGAAGGAAACCGAATCACCTCGATTCTTATGAAATCTAGACAACTTCAAGAGACCAAGTGGGGGATACCACCTTACATTATCATCCTTCGGAATGGATTTCAATTTTGTTGATTTGTTTAGTCTACGGTAATCCGGTTCAACTAATAGTATCCTCATTGTCATCCTTGGTTATTAGATAAGTGAAAATAGATACTCTTATAACTTAATCCATACTAAATCAATAGAACAAAATGGCAAGCACATTTCACAGCATTCCCTGCGCACTAGATTGTCTCAATACTAATAGTGTATGAATAAGAAGCAGCTGGATCAAGGGGCAAAGCATCACTAATGGCACTTAGTTGTAAGGATTCATGATAGAATGATCAGCGAAACGTTTCATTACTTCTGCGTACATCCTTCGCACAAAAGCTACTTGTTCCTTAGTAGCTGGCCATTTTTCAACGTGATGTGTGATATTCCGAATAGTATTTAATTCCTTCAACCATTCTAACTGTTTTTTCTTACCATGAGCATTCGAAAGTGAGAATGAATCTTTGAATACTTCCCAATTTCGATCAGCGATGACATGATAATCAATGAGATGCATGTATTGATGTTTCTCTTTTGTGCCTCTTTCCTCCTCCTGAATTGCTGAACAGCTTTTTCTTACGGGTTCTGGTACACCATCATACCACCAGTTTTCTCCAAATGATTCATTTAACCTCTTCATAACAAATTGATAGAGTGTTTGTTGTATCTCATTGATTAATCTAACACAGTCCTTTGTTCCGTCATGATCAACTGTATCCAGATAATCCTTTAGTCGTTTTGGTAGGAAATCTTCATTTGCTTCATGTATAATCCGCAACATATCCATAGCATTCTGAGTAACACCCTTCAGTGAAGTTCTGTTTCGATAGACTAAGAAGTCACTTGGTTCGGCATCAGAGAAGTATTGAACTAAGGGGGTCATTATCTCTGTGATATATGGATCAAGCTCCCCCGCAGTTCTGTTCTCAGGACTAATACCATATTCCCTGGAAATGTGGGCTAGGATTTCTCTTAGTACTCGCAAAAGCGCTCTAGTTCCATTGTTTGTGTAAAGAAAGCCTCCTACATCATTACCTAAAGCCCATTGATTAGGGGTGTTGTGCTTAAAGAGGTCAAAATAAAGAGAGATAACCTCAACAGCTTTGTTATGGGAGTCAATAAGATCTTGCGAATCAGCAACCGAAAGATAACCTGGTGCGATGTCATTCTCCAAAGGTTCTCCCAAGAGTTTGTTCTCTTTCAAACCATCTATTAGCGTATTAATCGTTATGCATCTTGTACTTGTTTTCTTTGTGTTTGTTACTATCACACGCTGATGAAAGGGAGACATGTTTTCCTGGTTAAGGCTAAGCGCAATTCTCGATCTAAGAGCTTCCAATCTCTCCTTAGGATTGTCTGATTCCCATTGCAAATTCGCATAGATCTCATTTAGTAGGTTTCTAGATACTTTTACTTGCTTACAGTTAATGTCTATGAACATTTCCTTTTCCAAATCAGAAGGAAGGTCCACATATGCAAGTACTGGGAACATCAATTTGTTCGACTTTCTGTTTGTACGCATTTGGCTGTATGCATACCCATACAATCTATGCTGTCCATCAACAACCCAAGCCGACGCATATTGTGCTGGGAGATAAAGAGTTCCGTATGCAGACTTGCCAATCTTTTCTTTTCGATCGAATCGAAGTTTTCTTGTGGACTTAAGATTAATGATGATGTTTGTTGGAAAATGACCTCCATGATCAATATAATGACCAATATCCTTTAATCGTGAAGGCTTAAGCATTCTCTGGTAAGTTTCAATATCACTTGGGTCAGAACCAACTTTATGACTAATATATGCTATTCTAAGGAGTTTTTCTGGATCTAATAGGAAGTTATAGAAGCATCTTTTGCCAAGTGTCCCTTGCGTTGCAGGTACTATTAATTCCAATCCCGGAATATCCTCCGATCTAAAAACATGTGCAAGAAATTGATATTTAGCTGGAAATTTTAGTAATTGAGTTAAATTATAGAAATAATCGATTTGAGTGTCTTTTAGAATGAAGATGTTTTCTTCTCGGCACAGATTTTCATCAACATCTCTCCATTGAATGTTCCTTGTAGCAATCCCCCACTTCATTTTCAGTTTGGGCTCACGACCATAATGGGCATTAACCTCATCAAATGCACGTTTCCTTAAGCTCTGAATTTTCTCAATCAGGGGTTTGAGTTTCTTACGCTTATAATCTTTCGTACAAGTACACTCTATAAAGATCGCTGTGTTCTCATCCTTAGCGAAAATATCGATCTGTCTTCCAGGTGTTCCTTCAGTAGCACACACCGTAAAATTCCTGTCTTTACTTAACGTATCAAAACCCATTTTTGCCAATATGCACCATATCTCATCCTCAAGGATTTCTTCAATTGGTTTTTCCTTCTTGAGACGAATGGAGCGCATATTTTCTCGTTGGATTGACCAACCATCCTGCACTTCAAGTTCAGCCTTTTTACGAGCTAGGGGTAAGTTTGAAGCTGAGACAGTTTTCTCGATGAATGTTTTTTTCCTCTTTCTCAATAGTGATTGAATCTCCTGAGAATCGCAAGTGACGCCACTTGTGCTTTCATTCATGCAAATTTCCTCCCAATTATGTAAGATTCATAGAGATTTAACATTGAATCTGCTCCAATAACTCATATTCTTACTTACTATTCGTGTCAACAGCAGTTTTGAGCTATTGATTGTTTCTGATACAAATACGGTTTGCATTCTACGTTATCTTCTAAAAGATTTGATTTCTTAACAATCATTGTCCACTAATCGGCTTAATGCACTTTCACAGAATGTCCTTATCTACACTGGACAACTCTGTGTGAATTTAGCAGAATCATTAAAATAGTCCTACAAATGATGTAGTCATCAACGAATTGATTATTGATATTTAACTTGACGAGGTTGCACCGGTTGTGTCTGAGGTTAAAAAACTCAATGAGAAATGGATTTACTTCGAGAAGTACGGTTCTTGGGTATTACTGCATATAATTGCTGGATTAATTCCAATAGCAGCCTTATGGGTAACGCATAACACTCGTTCTGTGGCAGTTACTAGTCTTTTTTGTCAAATGCTTACACTGATCATGGCTTGCAGCTATCCCGCATTAAATGGTTCTCCTCGTACAAGACCTTTTCTAGGAACTATTACAACAAGTCTCGGTTTTATATTCGCAGTAGCACTTGCCTTCGGTGCTTTCCTTTACTCCACAAATACTAAGTTAACTCTATGGATAGACAATAATATCTTTATCTATATAGCCTGCATTGTTTTTGTATCTAGTTTAATAAGTATTTTCCTATGCAATAGTACAATTATATCTGACGCGAAAAACCAGATAGAAGAGAAACGAATGGCTGTTCTGGAACAGAATGAAACGCGCTATAAAGGTATGAGAGAGGTTATTGAACACGATGAAGTGTGAAAGAGTCAATCATAAAGGAGAGGACTTTGTCAAGTTAGAATTAGTAGAGATACTCCAGAAAAACTACCCAATATACATTGGTCGAATGCCAGCAAAGGTCTTGCTTGACTTGTATACCGTTGAACCAGCTAAGTACGATCAGGTAACTGAATCTGACTTTGCTGAGTCGTTTGAAAGTGATGAGGAGTTGTTTGAATTTCGAAAAAACAATAGACAGGAAGTTATTGAAACCAGTCCTTTCCAGCGCAAGGAGTCAAAGTCTCGAATTAGAGAAATATCTAACTGGCTTGATTCAGAGGAGTATGCATTTTTTCCTAACACCATTATTGCAACATGCGATTTGATTAGTGATTATATAACTATGCCCAGTCCAATATCTTTCATTGATGCGATTAATAAAAAGATTATTAGTCCTAAGAACATGCGTAGAAGTTACTTCGACAATAGCGAAGAGAAACCTGTTATTTACATCCCGTATCACCAAGGTGCTGTATTAGTTATCGATGGGCAACATCGCCTGAAAGGTCTTGAATCTGCCTCATCTACTGTCTTGGAACAATATGACCTTATAATCGCATTTATAATTGGATACAACAGGGCAGTGATTGCGAAACAATTCTATACTGTTAATTATACACAGAAAAGCGTCAATAAATCACTACTCTATCAGCTTACAGGTGAATTTAGTTATGAATTGGATGAAATTACTTTCCTCCATGAGATAGTTTGCTTACTGAATGAGTTGAAAAATTCTCCTTTCTATGATCGTGTGAAGATGTTAGGTACAATACCATCTGGGGCTGATCGGGTATCGACAACTTTAATGACAGTCTCTCAGGCATTTCTTATTGACTACATGCTCCCATTCATTGTTAAAAGAAGAATGAGACAAAATTCACAACTGCCAATATTTCTCTATAGCTATCAGAATGAATACGAGCAGATTGAGATCCCAAGATTCTTGATAAGATACTTCTCTGCAATAAGAGAACTGGTTGGAGAACAGTGGAATCAACCGGAAGGATACATGGTTTCAAAGACAGTAGCAGTTGGAGCACTCATTCGAATAATGCAACATGTATTTATGTATGCAAATTATAAGATGTTGGAATCAGATCCACTACGACTCGAAGCTATTAGTAAAGAAATGATGATTGAAATCCTGGATGGTATTCAGAATGTTGATACAAGTACGGAAGGACAATTCGGGAGAACTTCTAGTGAAGGTACTGTTAAGAAGCTTATCTTAGCGTTCACTAATGCATCAGGACTATTATCAAATTATGCAAGAACAAGCGAAGAATATCAGACTAATAGAACCCAATACCTCGATTGGTTAAAGAAGTAACTTTAACTGAGTATCAGCTAAGAAGAGTTATCTGGAGCGTTGTGGATAAATAAATCTGGTTCTAGAAAACTTGCTTCAGCAATGTGTGAGTTCAAAATACTTTCAACACTTGCGTACCAACGAAAATTGGGACACCAAATATGGTGTCCCAATTTTCGTTATTTCGTTGCGGATTCGCACGAAGTGAACCCCTTTGCGTTACGTTCTGTTTGACAATCTCTTACATGTCTTCTAAAGATGTTGTTGAAGTAGCTGATGTCCTGGCTGAAGAAGCAGATATTTTGTATCATAAATAGTCGGTTCTGAATTATGCATCTAACTACTTGATATAAAACAAAATATGATGCATAATATGGTTGTGGAATTGCACAAATATAGTCATAAATGTCAAGGAACCTTGCAAAATGAAACCCAGAAAAGAGTTTAAAATTCCTCACTCAATTTGATGTATTCAAAATCGAACTTGAAGGAATTATTGATTTTGGACACCCTTTGGCAAAGCTGAGCCTGAGGCGCATATGAGCCGCCAGCGGAGGTGTAGAGCAGCGTACCACTGTTGGGAGAACCTCAGCGGTCCGCTACGGTCGTGTTTTCTATCAAAATCT
>CBDVBK010000100.1:0-8290 GCA_965372215.1 uncultured bacterium
ATAACGGCAGCCATGTTCCTTCAGGTGTATATTTCGCGGTCATATCAAGATCCAATATAACTGCGAGCTGCAAGCTGATAAAGATCTGAAGGTTTTCAATCCTTGGAGTGCCCGGAAGTGATTCCGGGCGCTTTAAATTGACTAAAACTCATTAAGTTAATATTTTAATGTATATGTTAAGGAGTGTGGTAAAGATGCCTGAACCGGAACAGATTGACAAAGATATTGATATACCCAGCCTGGCTGATTCCAGGAAGAGGACCGACGGTTTCATGAAAAGAAAGGTTTCTGGAATTGTCTGGATACTATCGATATTCGCTATTGTCCTGATTGTAATTCTTATTCTGCCATCAGGCAATTCAAATTCATTCAATACGGATATCTCATCTGAAGAACAGGAGCTTCGAGATATTATGTACTCCATTGCCTGCGACATCCATGAGTTTTCCAGGCTGAATGAAAGGCTCCCGCGAATTCCGGAGGAAATAGAAATATCTTCGCAGGATATCACATACACTGCTGAAGACGATTCAAGCTGGTATCTCACGTCAGGTAGCGGTCTTATCTACTATTCCGATATGGATCCAGTTGAATTCGCTGAGGGGGAAATCTGATGGCTTCCAGAAACAGGAGAGGGTTCACACTGGTTGAACTGCTTGTTGTTGTTGTCGTTATCGGTATCCTCGCGGCTATTGCAATACCGAAATTCGGTAATCTGTCCGAACAGGCTAGAACTCAGAGCTGCAGACATAACATGAGAAACCTGGCTAGCGCTCTTCAGATGTACTATGGCTCAACCGGTCATTACCCCTACGCGAATGAAGGACACAGATGGCGAAATTTTTCAGCTACTGAGGAATACCTGCAGAACTGGGAACAGCTTGAATGCCCCTCCTGCGGTACTCATTACAGATACAGGATCACCGGAAGGAATTACGACAACTTCGGAATCAGAGGCTGGAATAGAAATTGCAGAAACAATCATGGCATGTACGTGAACGGAATGCCTAACTGGTAAAAAAACAAGCGCTGAAATACGGAGAGTGTTCCTGGATTTCTCCAGCCTGATAATCTCTATCTTAAGTAATGGTAAGGAACTTTGAAGTCTATAATTTGCTTCGTAGTAATACGTTTCTTGTGATGTGTCGAGTAGCAGTTTTCATCCTTCAGCAGAATGAAACTTATTCCTGAATATACCGAGATCAAATTGGAAATATAATCATCAAGCTTCATTAACATGTAAGCTGAGCGCCAGCCAAATACTGATCTGAATAGTGGCAGACAGGAATTATGGATGTTTATAAGAAACTGAGGATAGCTACTGGATTGTTCTATTTTCATAGCATCTACAAGTACTGCCGGCAACTTGAAATATGGATTATGAAACCTTCTCGAAATAACTTTGGAAGCTTCCGGGAGAACAAAATCAAAGCTGTCCGTATCGAAACTATGAATATGAGAATGAGGTATATTTTCTCTGATATTGTTTTCGATAAACTCCTTTGGTTCATGCGGAACCGTAATAATTACTGCTTTTCTGCAGACTCTTATCAGCTCGTTTGTTGCTTTGTGCAAATCAGGTACATGCTCTAATGTTTCATTGCATAATACAACATCGAACTCATTGTCATTGTAGGGAAGTTGTTGAACATCTACCGGTTCACCATCAACATTGAAGATCTCTTTTGCCCTGCTGCATGCTTCACCGGACAGGTCTGAGCTTCGCACACTTACATTGAATATCAAACGCGCTAGAGCTGCCTTATATCCCTCAGCACCACCGACATCCAGCAATGAAGTGAACTTCAGGTGGGAAAGCGCCTTCATGATTTGATAGGTAATGATATATCTGACAATTATGCCGGGTTCGCTGTGACCTTTCCTGAAGCCATAGATTGGCTGATGAGCATGATAAATACCCTCTTCGTCAGTCATTCTGAATCGCTGGTCCAGCCAGCGTTTCATATCTTGTGTGTAACTATCCATCAGGGATTATCCACTATTATTCCGGGATTTCTCCAGCCTTTTTCAGAGCATATTTGGCCATGATCGGTCCGATGATCTCAAAGATTATACAGGTAGCTGTAACGGTCGTGATTACCGCAATACCAATTTCTGAAGCATGTGTTCCCAACTGAGAAAATTGCTGAGCAACCGCAATGGAAAGACCAATTGCCACACCAGCCTGAGATAGAATACCTATTCCAAGATATTTTCTGATATTTGATGGAGCCTTACCAATCCTTGCTCCAAACCCTGCTCCAAGAATCTTTCCCGCTGATCTCGTGAGTATGTAGACCAGTCCAAGAAGCCCCAGTGAAGGCAGGGAACCCAGGTTCAGATGTGCACCGGCTATGAAGAAAAATAATATGAAGATGAGAGGCATCAGTGGACGCAAACGATTTGCGACAACACCGGATTCGCTTCTTGATGTGTTGGAAAGCACGAAACCCATTGCCATCGGGGTGAGAATGGGAGAAAAGCCATATGTGAGGGCAAGTCCTACGGAGACACATACGAATCCGAAAGTCAGAGCTGGAATATTGTCGTGTGAGCGGATAAGTCTGATCAGTCTGGTATACACAATACCGAGAATAAGACCTGCGGCGATACTGATGACAATTTCGAGGGCCGGTTTTCCTGCTGATGCAATGACATTGGTAGATCCGCCGGTTTCAGAACTGAGAAGTGATTTACTCAAAGCAGACGCGAATCCGAAAATAAGGACAGCGATTCCATCATCAAAACCAACCACTGCATACAGAGCCTGTGTAAGATTACCCTTTGCCTTGTACTCCTGGAGGACTGCCACCGTTCCGGCTGGAGCAGTTGCCGGAGCCATGGCACCGAAAATAAGAGCCATAGGCCAGTCTCCGCCGGAAATGATCAGTACGCCAAGAGTTACAAGAGCGAATGTAAATAGGGTTTCACAGAGAAGAATTGAAATAAGGCTTCTGCCAAGTCGTCTGAGTACACCGAGATTCAATTCAGAACCAATACTGAAAGCTACAAACCCCAGTGCGATATCAGGTATGAATGAAAGATGATCGAGTATTTCCACATTGAATATTTTCAGAATAGAAACACCCAGTATGGCACCAGCAAGCATGAAACCGATCAGAGAAGGTAAACCGATTTTTCGGGTCAATTTTCCTGAGTATAAACCGGTGAGAATCGCAATTCCAACAAGACCAATTACAGAAATTGTCATTTTAACTTTCCAGTGAACCGTGAACAGATTGAAGATCGGAGACAGTTATCATGATATCGGTTCTTTCCGAGAGCGGTCCGCAGATGAATTCAATGTTTCTTATTGTCGCATTAACCAGTTCATTTTTAATTACAGATACGATAATTCTGTTAAAATGCTGTATGTCTGTATTCCAGAAACTTGCATAGAAGGGAATTTTCATCAGGTATCTTGTTGATTCATCAGCGTCCATAATCATTGAAGATGTGGTTTCAGCTGTCGCGAAAACCTGTAGAAGCTCGTCGAAAACACTTTCATCCTGCACAAAAAGGTGAAGGAGTTTTTTTCCGGACCGGGCGGAGATGTCTTCATCCGGGGAAACGGTATCAGTGAGGATTTTACACGCGATGGCCGGAGTTTCTGCATTTCGAATACTACTTCTCAGTTCGTTGTTTCGAAAGACCTGAGCGAGAGAGGAGAGTAATTGAAGGTGCGTTCGAGGGTGTTCTTCAGGACCAATTACGAATGGGATAAGATCAACCTTTTCATTATCAGAAGCGTTGAAATCGATCCCATCGGAAAGAACGACAAGACCTGCGACAAATCCGGGCATATCCGGTATTCTGCAGTGCGGTATTGCTACTCCGTGACCGCATGCAGTTGAGGACAATTTCTCCCGTTCAGAAAGAGCATCGTAGACTGTTTCAGCGCTGATATCCTTTAGAGGTTCAGCTGATGATGCGAGTGATGCTATCTCATGGAGAAGTTGTTCACCGGAACCAGGCTTCAGGTCTATGGAAACAGAGCCTGGTTCAATTATATCAGATAGTTTCATTGCAGGCCTCCAGTGTTTACATGCATTGAACTTAATTCATGGTTACTGTATAAATCAGCATTTGATCAGCCCGGGAATATCAAGCAGTTCATCGAATTTCTCAATTGTTCTGACCAGTCCCGGATTGATGAAATCCTCCCGTTCCGCTGCCCAGGTTTGATCTCTGATAATATGAACCGCCTGAATTCCAAGCGAAAGAGCCGGGTTGATGTCTGATCGCGGACTGTTTCCAACCAGTATACATCTGTCCGCAGGGGTGTTGAAACGGGTTATAAGTTTCTCCAGGTTGGCTGCGGTCTTCTCAGGTACGATTACTAAATCGTCAACAAGCTGTACAAGGTTGGATTTCATGAATTTGTCGTACTGATGATCCTTTTCACCCATTGTATATATGATTGTTATGACATGGAGTGGCTTAATATCCAGAAGAGTCTCCATTACTCCGGGCATCAGTATTACCGGATGCTCAAGAAGAGTCCTTTCGATATCACGAAGAGCAGTGGATGCCCACAATGGCGGTTCAGGAATCAGCTCAAGCATTATCTGCCTCAAAGTATCAATGTATGGCCGTGCGCCATAACCTGTTGCTGATAATCTCTCAATATCTCTGGTATGAACCATGTGACGGATATTCTCCCTCTTGAATCCCAGAGTGTTCATAAGCTCCAGGAAGTCGTACTCGGTTCTTTCAAAGAAGAGAGCGCTTTCCCAGAGTGTGTCATCCGCGTCAAGAATCAGAAGCGTCTTACGGTTCATGGATAAAATCTCCCCGACTTGTACAGATATCACGGTAAACTCGCTTTCTAATATACAACAATTCTATATGAGGTATTCGAAAATCAGTAACTACTGTATAAAAAGGATATGTTTACGCAATGTGCTGAAAGGGTTCAAGAGCTTATACAAGGCAGTTGGGATAAAAGCATCTGAATAATTCAGGAAATCTGTTTCATCTCTGCCGAATATTGAGTTAACATAATATTTCAACAATATGACTGCTTCTTGAAAAACATTGCCGGATGTAAACACGTCATATTGATAAATAAAAGCAATACCATTCATATATGGGGATATCGTATTAAGGGTATTTATTACAGGGAGTAACTGAAAAGGTTAACTGGCGCAGATGCCAATGCGTAAACATAAGTGCAGAGAAAAATGAATTAAGAAGCCGCAGATGAGTACTGTCTGAAGTTATTACAGCTTGACCATCATATAGCTTTTTTGCAGAGTAACACTTATCCATAAAAGTGCGGCAGGCTATTTACTGAGTAGATTTTCAGAGGGGATGATAATGTGATATTTTAGATTTGATGCTGCAGGTTGTAGTTATTACTCTTTCATTCAAAAGGAGAAATGCGATGAAAAAGCAGATCTCGGTCAAAGGTGCTTTCCTTTCAATAATATTATCAATAATCATTGCCGGATGCGGTGAGCAGGCTGAACAGGCTCAAACCGGTGCAGATCCCGATACACAGGAACAGGCAGTTGATCTTTCGATAGAGGTACCTCTTCTGAAAGTTGGTCATTGCATGCATGACCACCATACGGCCGTTTTCGTTTCCGGCCTTCGTGGTGAACGGATGAACGCGATTTACGGTATTTACCTTGAGCCCCTTGGAGAAAGCTACTATGCTCTCATCGAGAATGGGCAGAAGGTGGCTGAAATAGAATTCGTGCAGTCACAGGGAGCCATTAACGTTCCCAACAACATGATCGCAGGGTTGTTCGACATAGGTTTCGGGGGTGTAATCCCTTTTGCCGCCAGTGCTGATCAGGGAAGCGGTGTAAAAATAATCAGTCCGCTGCATAGCAGGGGTGATATGCTCGTAGTTTCTGTTGATAACGATGCAGTCAATGACTGGGATAGTTTTATCGACTGGGTGAATGGAAGCGAAGAACCGCTGATCATAGGATTCAAAAGCCCTAAGGCTGTTGCTCTTCTGATATTTGAATCGGCGCTTACTGAGGCAGGAATTCCATGGAGCATGCAGGGAAATCCCGAACCCGGATCGAAAATACTTCTTTTCAACGCACAGGGAGAACCCAATCTGAATCCATCACTTCAGAATGAAACCATCGAGGCGTATGTATCGAATAATCCCGCCTGTGCTATGGCTGAGTATAATGGAATAGGGAAATGCGTTGCAGAGCTTTCAGACCTTCCTCCAGGAGATTTTCTCAATCATCCATGCTGCGCGATTGCAGCGACTGAAACAGCAATTGCTGAGAAACCGCTGGAAATAGCTGCATCTTTAAGACTGTTCGCAGCGGCAACAGACTATATCAATAATAATCCTGATGATGCAGCTGCAGTAGCCGCAGAGTGGATCGGCAACCCCGTTGAAGTAGAACAAGCTTCAATGGCAACCAGCGGATACAGCATGGATGTTTCTCCCGACTGGCTCGAGAATATGGTTGCCATACTCGATAACATGAGAAATCTGGGAGCATTCACCGGTCCTCTTTCGGAGAAGGATGATGATGCGAACGCATGCTTCCTTTACGATTTCTCCCTGATGCCTGAGAATTTGAGGTAATTTCAATTCCACCGAATGCTGACGGTAGTAAGCTGAACATGGTCGGGAAGCTGACAAACCGGTTGCCCGGTCTGGCTATCCCTCTTCTGCTTCTTCTATGGTGGGCATTTGTTACCGGAGAGGGCACTGATACTCTGCTGCCTTCTCCGGCAGAAGTGTTATCGATTCTTGTACACCCGTTTCAGGATCAGATATCAACAGGATCTCTTATCTGGAGTATGACTGTAAGTCTTGTTCGAATAACCCTTGGGTTTTCACTTGCTGTTATTATCGGTATTCCGATCGGTCTTATGATGGGCGCATCCAGACACGTCAGGAAGTTCCTTTCCCTGATGATAGAGATGGCAAGGCCGCTGTCAGCCATCGCTCTTCTGCCCCTTTCCATAATACTGTTCAAATCGGAGACCCTTTCGCAGTTTTTCGGTATGTCATATCTGAGATATCAGAAGCATCTTTTAAACGAGATGCAGCTTGGAATGATCTTCATTCTGTTCTGGGGAGGTGTATTCCCGATTATTCTCGGCACCATTCAGGGAGTAAGGAGTGTTCGAAAACTGCATCTTGAAGCAGCAAAGGTTCTGGGCGCTCGAAAGGTTTTTGTTTTCCGGCATGTGATGATCCCATCCGCTCTCCCGGACATTTTTCACGGGCTTAAACTGGGAATCGGCAGATGCTGGATGGTCATCATTGCCGCGGAGATGCTTCCGGGGACGAACTCCGGAATAGGATACCTTATCAGATATTCCTATCAGCTGTCCCGTTACGACATAATGCTCGCATGTCTGGTTATTGTCGCGATTATCGGCGCTTTCTTCTCAAAGGGACTTGAAGCGCTTGGAGAAAAATCACTGGTTCTAAGAAGCAGGGAAAGATGAAATGAAGGCTTTGAGTGTAACCGGGCTTGTTAAGACTTTCCGGGAGAAATCCGGTGATGTCCGCGCTCTCGGTCCTGTCAGTCTCGACGTTCATCAGGGCGGCTTCCTGTGTGTCCTGGGGCCCACGGGCTGCGGGAAGACAACTCTTCTTCGAACAATTGCCGGTCTGGAAATCCCTGACAGCGGAAGCATCGAGCTGGTGATCAGGGCTGACGGCAGACAGCCCGTTGTAGGATATGTCTTTCAGCAGGGAGCGCTTTTCCCCTGGATGAGTATCTATGCGAATGTTGAATTTCCCCTCCGTGCCGAAGGAAATATAGACAGGATAACACGCCATCAGCGAGTTGGAGAGATACTTGAGATGGTTGGACTGTCCGATTTCAGTTCAAGTTATCCTCACCAGCTTTCAGGAGGGATGCAGCAGCGTGCCGCTCTCGCCAGGTCACTGGTAATACAGCCTGACATCCTCCTTCTTGATGAACCTTTCAGTTCTCTGGACACCAGAACCAGTCAGAATCTGCAGGAGAATCTGAGGAATACATGGAAAGAGGCTGCGACTACTGTAGTGTTTGTGACGCACAGCATTGAGGAAGCTGTCTACCTTGCCGGGGAGGTGGTCGTTCTGGGTCATAGACCGGGAAGAATAGTTCGTCGCCAGACCATAGATCTTCCCGATCCAAGATCAAGGCTATCCCCTGAATTCACGGAATACCTTGTTTCACTGCGCAGGACTTTCGAAGAACTTGTGGAAGAACCGGACTGAATAATGCATGAAACTGAGTGAATATGGTTCAACGTTCATAGTCCCTTCCATTCAAAGCCCGGATACCATCAACTTCAGTTGATGGAG
>CBDVBK010000101.1:0-8045 GCA_965372215.1 uncultured bacterium
GGCCCCCGTCAATTCCTTTGAGTTTCAGCCTTGCGACCGTACTCCCCAGGCGGGGTACTTAATGCGTTAGCTGCGGCTCTGAAAGGGTTGAGACCTCCAAAACCTAGTACCCATCGTTTACAGCGTGGACTACCGGGGTATCTAATCCCGTTTGCTCCCCACGCTTTCGCACCTCAGCGTCAGTACTTGGCCAGTATGCCGCCTTCGCCACCGGTGTTCTTCCTGATATCCACGCATTCCACCGCTACACCAGGAATTCCGCATACCTCTCCAGTACTCAAGTTAAGTAGTTTCGAACGCAGTTTCACAGTTAAGCCATGAGATTTCACATTCGACTTACTTAACCGCCTACGTGCCCTTTACGCCCAATGATTCCGGACAACGCTTGCTCCCTCCGTATTACCGCGGCTGCTGGCACGGAGTTAGCCGGAGCTTCCTCTGAGGGTACGTCAGAGCGTATATGTATTATACATACGCTTTTTCTTCCCCTCTGACAGTGTTTTACAACTCATAAAGCCGTCATCACACACGCGGCGTCGCTCCATCATACTTTCGTACATTGTGGAAGATTCTCGACTGCTGCCTCCCGAAGGAGTCTGGGCAGTATCTCAATCCCAGTGTGGCCGGACACCCTCTCAGGCCGGCTACCCATCATCGCCTTGGTAGGCCATTACCCCACCAACAAGCTAATGGGACGCGGACCAATCAATCAGCGGAAGGTCCCGAAGGAGCCCCCCCTTTCATCATATCGAATTAATCAAAATGACATATGCGGTATTAGCATCAGTTTCCCGATGTTATTCCCCACTGAAAGGTATGTTATCCACGTGTTACTCACCCGTTCGCCACTTTACTAGGAACTTCTAACGAATTAGTTGTTCCGTTCTCGTTCGACTTGCATGCCTTATCCACGCCGCCAGCGTTCGTCCTGAGCCAGGATCAAACTCTCCGTATATATTTATATAGGATTATTTACCTGTATAGTTTGCTATTCATTTAATTTGGTCCGATCTGCTATAGCGCGCAGATCCGCTCGTTATGAGCCAAGTGCCAGCCCCTAACGGGACTGACTCAAGGAACCGACACAGACCATGCTCTTGCGATGCTGTCTTCTCACAGATTTCAAAGATCTTGCGCTTTTCAGCGCGAACTTATAACCTAGAACGTACCACTATCCTTGTCAACCCTTTTTGCGACGTACTGCATCAGTAAGAGTTAACTCGCTGAATCAGTTAAATTCAAAGTGGAACCGATATATGCATACATCACCAAAAGATGTCAAGGACATATCTATTATGTTGGTATTTCAGTAGTTAGGATAGTCTATCCTGATTCATCATCTTTCTGTATGTTTAACACCATATTCACCCGGGAGTTTCCTGAATAGTCTGGAATAAATATCGTTATATTGTATTCAATTCAAAAGGGAGGTCATAACTGAATTCAGTGGAAATGCTCCTTCGAATTTCACTTTCAGGAGAGATTGTCGAAGAGACAACGGCCATCGGATCTGATGGTTCAACGAATGAGATACCTGATCTGACAGGTAAGGATATTTCCTCACTTTTCAGCAGGTGGCCTTTAACAGAGGAATTCAGTATGGTCCGATTCTCTCCGGGTCTAAAAACACTGTTTACCGCTTCAAGAATGGATAGTGAGTCATCTCTTCTTGTTTATTACCTTGACATAGAGGATAACAGTTTAACAAATCCAGCTATTCCATTTATCAGAGTAATCCCTGAAAGACATTTGCCCATTGTGTCTCCGGGTTTTCTGTGCCTTCTGGGATATACCCCATGGGAACTCTCACAAAGCGAGTTGATCTCGTCACTTCTTGACAATTCTGATCAGGCTCAGGGATACGTAACTCTTCTGGATAAGAAGGGGAAAGGACACAGGCTGATCTTCTCCAGAACAGGTAATAACTCTGGCGGAACTGATTTCAGTTTCATACCGCAGCCCAGGGGATTGATTTTTCCCGTTGAGGAGCTTGATCGCCTTGCCAGCATGAATATTCAGGGTACGGATGATCTCCTGACCTATCTTGTCAATGCACTCGAACTTGAAGCAGCAGTTCTCATGGTTAGATCAGTACAGGGGTATGTTCCCGTAAGTATGGTTAACGTTAAAATAGACACAGAGCATTTCGAAACAAGCAGCGCTTTCGAATCAGCAAATCTCCAGTATCCTGTCTGGGTCGACTCTGGTGGAGAGGATTCTCCACTGGGTTTCACGGGACAGTGTCTTATTTATCCGTATGGAAATATTCTTCTTGTTGCCCCCTGGAGAGGTGATGCTGACAGATTGCAGCGAAGAGCGGATGCACTGATGCCTGCTGTTTCAATGAGGTATGAGCAATTCAAAGTTACTTATGGAGAGCATAAACTTCAGGCACTGCTTCATGAACTGGACATTCAACTCTCAGGTCTGCAAGACACAGAAACTCTCGGAAAAGTTCTTGACTCAGCAGCGATAGGCTTTGGCGCTTCTGTAATAGCTATATTCGGACCAGAGGAATCAGCCAGCCCGATCGCGAACAGCAGAACTGACAGCGAAATCAGAGATCTGCTTGTCTCCGACCGTCCTTTAGAGGAATGTTTCAAAGACACACATATCACAGTCTTGAAAGACGGCTATATCCTTCTTTCTGCCTGGGATGATGAAAGAGAAGTCCCATACTCAACCGTTGAAGCTTTCGGAAAAATTCTCAGAAAAATTGATCTTATATCAATGAATGTTCCTGAGGAAAAGCTCCCGGATTTTTCATCACTGCAGGCGGTTCTTATGAAGGACACTCATGTTCTGTGGCAGGGGCGGTCACTGGGCATTTCCCACTGTTATCAGTTCTACGGATACTCAAGACAATGCGCTGATTGCCCTGTTGATCATCTTTCAGCTACCGGCAAAAAAAGCGCAAAACTCGAGAATCACCAGGGATTCATCGAGGAAATTCATCCTGCACGAAATGGATTCCTGGTAACCTGGACTAAACTTCCTGAGGACAAAAATGCCTGTAGCAAAAGCAAGAACCATAGTGAACTCTTTCCAGGTGGAACTGCGGTGTATACATCTACAGGCAAAATCATATCATGGAACGGATGGTTTCAGGAAGCAACGGGGATTGGTTCAGATCAGGCGTGCGATCAGAATGCTGCGAGAATACTGGACAGGATTGACTGTCCGTCTGTACTCTCACAATTCAGATCTGCGCTGGCTGGAGCTTTCATTCCCGAACCTGTCGAGTTCATCTGGAAAGGGATGAAATGTTTCAGCAGAATTCGTCATATTGATTCCGAGAATCTGATCCATCATACAGTTCTCGATTCAAACAGGGCTGGAATCGCGGTTATTGCTCCTCTCGGCCCCGGTGCAATGTCATCCTCTTCCGAACCAGGTTCCCTTGCGGAGTATCTCTCCACCGCATGCAGACGGGAGGGATGGGAATTTGATATTTCAAGCAATACTACCAGCGATGGAGCTCCCGTATGGTTCTCTCGAGAAGCTACAACTGATCTGCTTACAGGACTCCTGCACGTCCTTGCCCCCATGTGTCCGGACAGATGGACAGGTCTGGAAACCGGATGGCTTGATAACACACCGGAAACAGGAGCGTTTTCATTTCTTCCGGGGCGGTATCATGTTCTCCGTTTCAGATTGCATGGATTGCATTTCTCTGAATATTCAGCCACTCTTGAGA
Source organism: uncultured bacterium (assembly GCA_965372215.1). Taxonomy (GTDB): domain Bacteria; phylum Fermentibacterota; class Fermentibacteria; order Fermentibacterales; family JCC-6; genus Aegiribacteria. Next base: position 3,698 of record CBDVBK010000101.1, read on the forward strand.
AATTGAGTATTCTATTCCAGGGTTTCGGCGGCTGGCTCGCCGGATCGCCGGGGGAAGAGGTGCTGCAGGTTGCTCTTCCTGCTGCACGAAAGAACGAAAGGGTAATTGATGCGATCATCTACTCACCTCTGCGAGCATTCATTGAACTTTGCCAAGATGCCCTTTCAAATATCAACTCAAAGAAATTCCTGTATACGGAATCCGCCAGAGAAATGGCTGTTAAACAGGAGGATGCCGGAGCAATCATCTGCAGACTGGACCAGAGCAACCTTCATTATGCCAATGCGCTTACTGCAAGAATCCCTGGGCAACCGGTGCTTGTTGCCTCCGGTTTATCTACAGGTATTCCCTCTGTAACAACCCGTGTTCTGCATCTTCAGCTTCCAGTAGATACTGATAAACTCCTCTCCGCTATCAGGAAAGTAATACGGGGTTAAATATGTGGATAAGCCTGTTCATTGCATTTCTTCTTTCAGTTTCAACTCCTGAGGAATTCCTCCAGGAGCTCTGTGAACACCGAACCGGAACTGAAGGAGCAATCTTCTGGTCAACTCATGCATCATCTGAGGTGCCTGAAAAGTACACCAACCCGGACTCCCTCCTGTTGCTACTTGCTGACAAGGATGATCTTTCGGTCAATCCAGGATCAAGAACGAGTTTTCTTAACATCGATGAAACATTCAGAATTGAATTCGGGGAATCATACTGGACATGGATTGATCAGGAAGGTTCTCACCACAGAACAGAAGGACTGACAGTCATTGAGTGCACACGTGGTAACTATACCTGGGTTCAGATACCTGTTCTATCTTCCGGATCAGTAAGTGCAGGAAGAAAGCAAAAACTTATCTCTGGAGTTATAATTACGATTCTGATCCTGGTATTCACAGCAATCTTTGTAGGCTGGGCAAAACGACGATACCTCAGTTGAACCGTTCCCATTCTGAAGAAAAATCCAGAACCTGAACAGGCATTTCCTGCATTGAAAGTTCAAGGGTTACAGCGTTCTCTATAAAATCCTCAAGATCTCTCTGTAGCAGAATCAGCTGCGACATGAAAACCTGATAGGCGTCCAGATTCTCAATATCGTTTGAAGGCAGCTCAGAACCCGAATCGAGCTCCTCCTGCAGGTCCTTCAGTAACGAGGAAAATGCCAGCAGCATCTCCGTCGCCTGATTGATATTTGTCATTTCATCATCCTTCAGTTGAATTCCGGTATGATAGGAAAATCATGGATGAATCCCGATTCGTCAACTGCCACAGGTGATATTTGTCTTCCTCTTATGTATTCCAGAGATACCTTGAATGCGGTTTCAATTTGCGGCTGGCTCCATCTACGGGCTTTCCAGACAGGGTGCCGGGCTTCATCAAGCGCTACGAAAAGACCAACGTATTCGGAAGCGAGCTGAATACCTGCCGAAGGTGGTGATATACCATCGCGTGTACCATTGAGAAATACGTATCTGGTTACTGCAGAACAATTAATGTAGTCTTCTAATTGAAATATTTCAAGTCCTTTTCTTGCGCCTGCGGGAAGCAAAAGCTTTAGAATTCCTTTCCTTATGTTACCCAGTTTCATCTGCGCCGCAGCAAAGAAATTCCTGTAAGCTCCATGACATATTATCCCTGCAACAGGTTCTCCAAGAATACCGGACATCTTCAGTGCAATTGCGCTGCCCATTGATGAACCGTAAAGTATCGTTCTACCCATTGAAAAACCCATTTTCCCCTTCATGTGAGAGATCGCGCCTGCAAGATCATATACTTCAGCAGGTCCTCCGGAAGTAACTGGAACGGGATGCCCATCATGTCCCCGAAGAGGAACAAGAAACACCGAATAACCTATTTTGTTGAAGACCAAACCAGGTTCTGCAATCGATGCGATATCGCCATGAAGTCCGTGAACCATGATAATCAAATCCTCACCGGAGTCCAGAAAGTATCCTGTCATGGGGTAACCATCCAGAGAACTGATAGCAACCGGTTTCCATGGTGATTCAGGAAAGGAATATGGAACGGGCTGACGACTTCGGAATCGATTGGTGTATCCTATCAGACCCGGTCGGGATAACATTTTCCTGAAAACCAACCAGAAAACAATGCCTGATAATGCTCCAATACTCCATCCGGTTAGAACATCAATTGGATAATGAACTCCCAGGTAGATCCTGCTGAACCCTACCAGGAAAGAAACCAGTAGTGCAAATGGAGCAAGTGGAGGATATGCGAGTGCTATGGTTGTTGCAAGGGCAGCTGAATTTGCCGAATGCGCGGACGGAAAAGACCTGTTGCCATGCACGTCTCCCCTGTAATTCACTTCTCCACTGATGTTCTCTTCAAAGCAGGGTCTGGATCTGGCTATATTACTTTTCATATGGTAGCAGACCTGGTCTGACGCAGATGCAGCCAGGATCATGCATAGAAGAACTATTCTGGGGTTTTTTGACGCAAATGCCCTTTTCCATCTACTCCCGCCTGAAACATATGGTTTCGTTCTGCCCCACCATAGCAGAAGCAGAATAAAACCTGTCAGCAGGGGAATCCAGTTATCAACATTTGTGATCGTTCGCATAATGAATGTGAGCAGATTCGATTCAATTCCATTAACTTGAAAGAACAGGGTTGTATCCCAGGATGGCCAGAGCATTCTAGCTTCTGCCTGAATCTAGTTCCGGGTTTAGAATTGCCACCGGATATCCAGATCTGTCCCTGCCATGATCTCTGCCGCAGGCACTGCTTTCCATAATCCATCGGCAGACCGCAATTCTGCTTCCGGAAGGCTTCCCCTAAACGCAACAGGCCATGATTGTTTGGCCGGGAACAGAGTATCTTCAAGAGAAGGAAGTGTATAGACACGAGCTGCGTCACACCCGCCCATAGATGAGTATGACAATGTGAAAAAATTGCCGTTTCCTCCCATTTCCACTGAATGAAATGCTATGTCGACAGGAGTCCAGATGCCATTACTGACCATGAATTCATTCCGGCAATGAAACACAGGATCACCTCCTGAACATGAATACCCGCCGCACACTCTAGCAGGAATCCCAAGAGCACGGCAGGCGGCCGCGAAGTAAGCGGATATTCCCGCAGTGTCTCCGCAACCGTTCCGGCTTACGCTTCTGGATAGCCCTTCGTACATGTATAACCCTGTAGGAACCTCACAGATCCTCATAGAATCAGAAATGTACCTGACTATCGATTCAACTTTAACAAAAGGATCAGGGCTGCTTCCTGATATATGTCTGGCTTGAATGAACATATCTCCCGTCGGATCTATCCATCGTGAAATCGCGAGGGCGAGGTCTATCTCTGCTGAAACACCGGGAACAGGTAATACAATATCATCGGAACTAATAGTCATGGATTCCACCGGATAAACGGTGAATTCCTGTGAGATCTGAATTACAATATTATCAGATTCGCGCTGAGCTGCAGTGCCGGATATATAGAAAACAGGTAATCTTCCCGAATCTTCAAGATTAATCTCAAGCTTCAATACATCAATACCGAATATTTGCCATTCAGGAATAGAAGCTTCCTGCAAATCAAAATTCCCGGCGACAGGGATCCAGACATTCAGCGAATCTCCTGGATCTACAGAGATGGAATCAATTATGAACGTTATGTTATAGGTTCCGGAAACACCATCTGAACAAGAAGAATAACTTGCGTTTGATGCACGGCTGTATACATCGCGAAGCCACGCTGAACTCCCTGGAATAAACAGAAACGGATGATCGTGTCTGGAAGCAAGTTGCTCTATTCTAAATCCGGGATACCTCAGATGCCCATCTATCCTGATGGTGTCCGTTGAAGCAAGTCTTCCAAGAAACCAGGAAACATCAATACTTTCACCTGAAATGTCCCTGGCAAGATCGAGCGCCTCTGAAGCTGATAAGTTATAATAATCCCTTGTCTGCCTAAGAACCTCCAGCAGGAAACCGGCATCTGTTCTCTGTTCCGAGTCAACTTCCAGAACAGCTTCAAGCACCTCCTCAGCCTGTTGATACGAACCGTCAAGCATCAGCCGGCGAGCAGTGGATACAGGATTCTGCGCGATTCCTGTAAGGGTGAGCATAGCAAAAAACATATTACTGATCATAAACTGCTCTCAATTTCCCGTCTGTTCTATTGTACCTTTGCTTTCCTTCCAGAGCCTGTATTCTTCCAGATCGGTTCCAATGAACTTGATGCACAGGCTTAGAACAAAAGCATCATCTATGTATCCAATAAGCGGAATCAAATCTGGAATAACATCAAATGGATTCACAAAGTACAGAAGTGTGAAAACCACTGCTCCAAGGGTACGAAGTGGTACTTTATACCTGCCTTTGACAGAGTCAGA